>CALGBN010000374.1 GCA_937877765.1 Candidatus Bathyarchaeota archaeon
TACACCATAAAAACACAAAACACCACCCACACCATCCACCCCACACGAGCTCCATCACCCCCCAAAACCACCCGTAGCAGAGCTTCAGGAATGCCAGTTTTCTCGGTTACTTAAGCGATACTGAGCTAGAGAGCGGTCTCTGTGTCCTGTTGTTCTTTGGTTGGAGGAATGGAGTATTATATACGTTTAAAAATTACAGGAATCCACACTACTATGGGGTTAGACTTGGTTGTCCAGATGGGGGAGCCCAGGTACGACAAGGGTCTCATTGATAAAATGGATCGGTACCGCCGGGACTATGACTAGATCAAGGACAACCACTCCGCGCTGCTGGAGAAGCATCCCCGACAATACATCGCGGTGAGAGACCGGGGTGTCCGGTACCACGGAGGGTCGATGAAGGAGCTTCTCGACCAGATGCTGGAGAGGGATGAGAACCCGTCGGAGTTCACCGTCGAGTTCATGACGGACGAGGAGACTGCATTCATTTTCTAGGCGATGGGTTTGCGTCTGGTCGTCATATAAATCGTTAGAAAATCAGAAATATTTATTTTTCATTAACTTGGATTAGATATAGATTTTTTTGCTACCCGTGAAATCCAGCCAGATGAGATCTTGCCTTGGGATATTATAGATATAGGAGTCAGCAAGAAGTTTTTACTTAAAGAATATGAGAAATCAAGAAATTACAGCTGAAGACCTTGTTAATGTTTGTTTTGATAGAATTGAGAGAGGTCAAAATTCCCCACAACGCTTGGTATGAGGACAAACCGTTTACCCTCACTTTTCCAGACACGTGGAAGGTCCATAAATGCAAGATACCATCAGAAGACGCCAAACCACTGACACCTGAACAAATCAAGGCAGCAATCCACAACCCCTATGGACAGAAGCCCCTTGAAAAGCTAGCAGAGAACGCAGAGGAAGTGGTCATCATCTTTGATGATATGACACGCCCCACAAAAACATACCAGTATGCACCACACATACTCGAGACGTTGCACAAAGCAGGAGTACCCAAAGACAACATCAGGTTTATCATCTCACCGGGAACCCACGGAACCTATGGAAGAATTGACTTCGTGAAGAAACTGGGCGATGACATTGTCTCCGAGTATCAAGTCTACAATCATAACCCATATGATATACTGGATCATCTGGGAGAGACCAGCTACGGTACACCAGTCTACATCAACAGCGAAGTAATGGCATGTGACCTCAAAATCGGCATAGGCACAGTCCTATTCCACAGACTCACAGGATACAGCGGCGGAGGCAAGATGATCAGCCCCGGCGTAGCCGGAATGAAGACAATCAAATACAACCACGGCGACATAGGCGGATTCGGCCCCGGCTTAACCCCATGCAAAACAACCGGTTACCTCAGCAACGACACCAACAGAATGCGACTCGACATGGAGGAAACAGCAAGAATGGCTGGACTAGACTATAAGATCGACACAGTCCTCAACCTCCAACGAGACCCTATCGAACTTTATGCTGGTGACTTTGTCGAAACACAGCGTAGAGCAGCAAAGGGCACAAAGAAATGGCACACAATAGACAACCCAGTAGCAGACATAGCAGTAGCTGGAGCATACATGCGTGAAAACGAGCCTTATCTGAGCAGATGGCCTCTCTATAACAGTGTAAAAGATGATGGTACCATCGTGATGTTCAATGATGACCCCAATGGCGACATCAACCACTGGCTATTCAACAGACATGGCAAAGAAGTAGGAGCATGTCTATGGAACCCTGTTGTGAGTAAGCTGGCTCATGGAGCAAGGATGATTATCTTCGGTGATTACCCGTTGAAGAGTTTCATGATGCGTTATGATCCTGAGCAGGTTACTTGGATACGGAAATGGGATGAGGTAATTGAAGAGTTGAAGAACAATCACGGCGAGGGAAGTACGGTCACAGTTATCCCGGATGGAACTAGCAATATCCCCGCCAACCTACTTTAATTTTCCAACTGAAACTGCAACAGCCATCAGCCAGACCAATGCTATAAAAACACTGAAACTGTAGATGTTTCCACCAGTCTGACCTAGGGGCAGGAAGGGGATAAACCCTGCAAAGGCGTTACCAGCCGTGTGAAACAACATAGCAGTGAATATGCTTCCCCCTGTTCCTTGCATGATCCATGAGTAAATGAAAGTCGTGCCCATTATCTGAAGCGTAAAACCGATCAATGGAATCTCGGACTGAGGGGTATCAATGATCCAGAATAGGGGAAGATGCCAGAGCCCCCATACTGCTCCAAGAGTGAGATTCCCTTTAATCCAACCAAACTTGTCGAGGAGCCGTGGTAAAGCATACCCCCTCCAGCCATACTCCTCACCCAAAGGACCACCCAAGAAAAATACAAACAGAAAAACAACGGGGAAGGCGCTTAAC
>CALGBN010000375.1 GCA_937877765.1 Candidatus Bathyarchaeota archaeon
CCTATATGATAGAAATTGGCATGAGTCTCGTTTGCTACAGCCTTAGCAAGTAATGTTTTTCCCGTTCCCGGTGGGCCATGGAGAAGCACTCCTTTCGGGGCCTCTACTCCTAACCTTTCAAATAGTTCTGGGTGTTTAAGTGGTAGTTCGATCATCTCTCGAACTCTGGATACCTCTCGTTTTAATCCTCCAATATCTTCGTAGGTTATCTTTGGTATGTCTTTTATCTCTGTACGCGGTGGTTTTTCTATTATCTCAAGTTTTGTGGAACTGTTAATAATTACAGGACCCTGGGGCTCAGTTTTATGGATTATAAAGTTGATCCTTCTCCCCATGATGTCGTATGGGAGTAGATCTTCTTGATTCACTACTCTGTCTGAGATGTTTTCGAGTAGGTATGACTCTGCTCCAACGATTCTTAATGGCTCTGTTGGATAGATGGATAATTTTGTAGCCTGTTTTGCCTCCACTTTTTTCACTGTTACTTTGTTGTCTATTCCAGCATCAGCATTATACCTGATTAATCCGTCAATTCTGATGTTTTTTCTTCCTCTATCCCTTGATGTACTGGGCCAAATACGAGCATAGGTTTTTTTCTTTCCAGTTATCTCGATTACATCGCCTGGACTCCAGTTATTCTCCTCCACAACATCTGGGTCTATTAACGCTATCCCTCTTCCAATATACTCGGAAGAGGGCTCTGCAACTGTCAACTGTACACTCATTTTTCTCACATCTAAGTGCATATATTTGAGATTGAAAAAAAGGGGGGAAAACTGAGAGGTACTCTACTTTATCTTGACTGAGTGTACCTCTTCTGTTTTGGGTTCCTTCTTGGGCACCTTAACGTGCAGTATCCCGTTCTTCATCTCAGCTTCCGCTTTCTTGGGGAGAACTGGTTCAGGGAAGCTGAATGAACGAGTGAAGGAACTCCATCTCCGTTCCTTTAACAGGAAGTTATTAGAGGTTTCCTCGGTTTGTTCCTCCTGTTTTCCACTTATCTCTATTCCTCCCTCTGTGACCTTGATATCTACATCATTCTTGGATACCCCTGGGAGATCGGCTTTAAGCTCGTAGTGTGTTCCCTTATCCTCGATGTCGGACATTGGGTATCCGATTCTGTGTATGGGTCTGACAGTCGTTGGTCTACTCCTTAGGCTTGGAGATAGTGGCCACCAGAAGTTCATCATATCATCAAAATCACTTCTGAAGGCATCGAATAGACGGTCGAACCCTGTTCGCATACCTCTCACAGAGGGTACGTTCTGTATATCTCTTCTTTCCGTGTTTTCGTCTGACATGTTATCCACCTCAGGTATACAACTTTTGGTTGTATACTGTTTTTTAAAATGTTTTTCTTTATAAATTTTACGGAAAATGATATGGATCAGATAATGAATCTATATACTTAAGCCCATATTTTGCTTCATGATAGTCTATTCGTACACGTATCTATGGTTGACAGTATAGACGTAGATGCAAAACCATTTTCAAAAACAGTTTCCATAACGGAATAATTTCGAATTACTAATTGGAAGCAGCTCTAATACTGCTTACTTTCAAAATATTTTGATGGTAGCGGGGGATAGCTCTATGTTGTCGTCTATTTTTGTCGGTGTTTTTTGTTTTGTATATTGTCTATTGTTATGAGTAATTGGTCTATGTCGAAGGGTTTATGGATAAACTCGTCAGCACCTGTGTCTTCTACGTGTTGGTGGTCGATGGGTCGATCTAGGACACTCATCATGATTATTGGTACCTTCTTGAAGGCGTTCTTACCTTTTAGTAGTCTGCATACTTCGAGTCCGCTTATTCCCGGCATCACAACATCTAGGATTATCAGGTCTGGGTGGGTTTCTACTGCTTTTACTAGTGCTTCTTCGCCTGTTGTGGCGGTAGTGACGCTGTAGCCGTTGCCAGTTAGCACGGTTTTAACGAGGTCTAGGACATCTTCCTCGTCGTCAACAACCAGTACATGGTTCATTGTTATTCTCTCAATTGTTTCTTCACTTTTTCTACGAGGCCAGTATAGCTGAAAGGTTTCAGTAGATAGTCGTCTGCCTTGTCACGGGATTCTAGCATCATGTCTACCTCTGTTCCGAGGGCTGTGAACAGGATTACCTTGAGACCTTGGGTTTCCTTATTACGTCGTATTTTGCGGAGGATATCAAGTCCACTTGTTTCCGGTAATACTACATCTAGAAGCATAAGGTCTGGTTGGAAAGAGGAAATGAGTTCATATGTTTGTTCTCCATCTTGGGTGGATAATACTGTAAATCCCTCTGCCTCAAGCATCTCTTGAGCTAACATAAGCACATCGAGTTCATCATCTACTATCAGTATCTTACTCATTTCCCTCACTCATTATACATGGACATGTGAATGTAAACCTTGACCCGTTTCCCAGTCCCTCTGACTCTGCCCATATCTCGCCGCCGTGAATCTCAACCAACCCTTTACAGATGCTTAACCCGAGACCTGTGCTATCTTTTACGCCTTTGACTCTTATCCCCGGGAAGGGTTTGAATAGCTTCGGCATATCCTCAGAGCTTATACCAACACCCTCATCGATAACACTCGCCCTCAGAGTTCTGTTTTCTGCTTCTAATGTGATAGTGATAGTTGATCCCTCCGGGCTGAACTTTGATGCGTTCATCACGAGGTTAACAAAGACCTGCATCAATCTGATTCTATCCACATAAACAAGGTAATCATCACCGATTATCCGCAATGTCTGATTCTTTGAGTCAAGGATAGGCTTCATTTCACGTCCCAAATTACCCATTATATTTCTGATGTAAGTAGGAGCCTTGGTTAGTTGTATTTGCCCAGACTCGATCCGCTGTACATCAAGCAGGTCAGCTGAGAGGTATTCCAGACGCTCTGTGTTTCTCCAGATGGCATCAAAATATTTGTCAAGGTCAGGATTAGCCATGTCTTGGAGC
>CALGBN010000376.1 GCA_937877765.1 Candidatus Bathyarchaeota archaeon
CCTCAAGATACTCGGTTAATAGTTTGATCTGGGTTGATTTACCGCCGCCGTCAACGCCTTCGAATACTATGAAGAAACCCCGTTTGCTCATCGCTGTGATTGATGTAGACTGGGGATAAAAATGGTGGGGTTAGAGCTGGAAAAGCTCCCTGTCAAAAGTGGTGAGGCTTTCTGCTTTACCGTTTTTTATTAAAACCATGTCCTCGACCCTGAGATAATACTCGCCCTTATGCCATAGCTTTGGCTCTACACAGAACACCATGCCATCCACGAGTTCCTGGGGTGAACCCGGTTTGAGCCATGGGTCTTCGTGTACTTCGATTCCTATCTGATGCCCTACCATGCGGTTTGGCAGCCTCTCCAATAGCCTGTCCTTGTAGCCCTCTCTATCACATACCTTCTCGATATGGTCGAATATCTGGTCTACCCGCTGCACCTCATCGCCCATGGCATCAATGGTCTCAACCACAGCCGTCATCAAAGCAGGGTAAGCCTTCTCGATATGCTCCTCTGGTTCACCATAGTAGACGCTTCTACCCCAGTCACTACAGTAATCATCCAAAACGAACCCGATATCAAACGCGATAGCCGTCTTAGTCTCCAGTTTCTGTTCTGGCTCATAGTTGAACACTCCAACAGGTTCGCTACCTGATTTACAGAAACCGGCTGTGGTGGGGAAGCTTACATCTGTTGCTCCGAGACCTCTACCTAGATGTTCTATTTTTAGGTTCAAGCCCTGTGAAGTGGCTTCCTCATCGATCTCATCGATGACTTTGCCCATTACAGCCTCTGTGAGTTTAGCGACTCTCTTGAGTTTCTCTATCTCGTAGCTGTCCTTGATCATCCGCATCTTGTCCATTAAACCCTCTGCGCTTCTGAACTTCGCGCCACGGCTATAATTGGCAACGGCTAAGACCAGACTACCCCATGTATACTCGCCTATTCCAATGGTCTCCGGGTACTCTAGCGCCTCCATTATTTTCTTCACAGTGGGCTTCAAGTCCTCAAACATACCCAGTGGTCGCTGGTCTGCAATCCAGCATTCCTTAATCTTGCCTGTGTTTCCGAGACCCGCCATGATTATGGGTTCGCCTTCTCTAGGCACAAAGACGCTGTCCGCAGGATAGTTCAAGTCCCTGTGTTTTCTCCACTCCACCGTGGTTCCAGTGAGGTACTGGAAGTCTGGGCTCGCCCCATAGACAACTAGGTCGAGTCCTTTTTCCTCCATCAAGCCTTGTAGTGATTCAAGCCGCTTCCTGTAATCAGTCATACCCATAAGTTTAGAGAACAAGCATTAATCGTTTATGACATAGCAATGAACAAAAATTCCCCAGACAATGGTTTTTCATCACTAAATTCGAATAACATTGTCACATCTACTCATTTTTTCGACTAAAACCCTTTATAGCCGCGACTCTGAGTAATTCATAGGCGTTTTAGGGTTGACCAAGGTTTACGTTTGTCCATTCTGCGGAGTAGAGAAGCCTAAAAAAGACCAGATAGATTTCCACATAAAGTACGGACACAGTGAGGTTTATAATCTCATGAAAGAGGACGTAGAACTCCATGATATAGAGGAGAAACTCGACGAACTCTGCAAACAGAAAAAACTCCTCGAAAAAGAGATCAACTTGATGCAACAAATAATCGAAAAAAGAAAAGAAGAAGACTAATCTATCTCCACTTTTCCGTCATCAGCATCCACTTTTACATACATTCCTGTTTTTATCGTATCAACTGGGTTTTGGTCTAACATATCTACCAATGGAATATCGCTGATAACACATCCAGTAGCAAGTATAGCCTCGGTCTCCACATTAATGATAGCCGCTGGTGCCGTACCAAGCTTCTTCATCCGGTAAATAACGTAACTACCCACCGTGCTACCTTTCCCAGTCGGGAAAACGAACACCTTACCTGTAATATTCTCGCCACAGCAACAATGCCCCGGCTCAGTAACACACCCAGTAACAGGGTCTACGCCTCCATAGAAGCTGACAGGCTCTGTACTGACCAGTGCCTCGCCTTCGGCTTTGCCACCCATTACTTTTCTTCCAGTGAGTATCATTTTGATGCCTCCTCTACTAGCTTATCTACTGTAGCTAGTTTTGTTGGGAACCCGTGGGCAACACTGTAGTGTCCACCTTTCATGCTGTTGGTGCCTACTCCTTGCCATCCCATCTCGTGAAGAGGCGCTACTACCATACAGGTATCCCGATAGACCTTGCCTCCTGCGTCCTCGATGATCTTAATCAAACCGCCTTTCTCTGCATCATCATAGACTTTTCTGCTTGTGAACACCCAGAGCCTGCCCTTAAGGTTCTTACCTTTCACTAGGTTTGCTGTCTCCTCAAGTTCCTTGATGCTGCAGTGGGGGCAACCTATACAGTAGGTGGGGTTATCCGGGTCGCTCATGAGTCCTGCTTTTGCTTCCTCAAGTTCTTTTCGCTCCACTGTGATGGTTTCTAATCCTTCTAGGTACTGTGAAGCCCATTCTGCCTCGGGGGTCACTCCTTCACCATGCCATAGGGCTATTCCTCCGCTGGTGGCGCAAGCTGCACCTAGAGTCTTCATGGACTCCATGTCTGGCTTACCCATGTTTCTGAAGTAGGGTACACTTGATTTCATCAGTTTACCCGTCACATACCCAAGGGCGCTATAATCTAATCTAGACTCTAGAGGTGTCCTGATATCGATAATCTTCGCCGGTTTCCTGTTCTCATTCAGCCTATAACCATAATATGCTGCTACTCCAGTAACCGCTGAGGCTAATGTTGTTGGACCCGACTCACGGTTAGTCCGAGCACCCAGTACGCTGTTTACGAAGCATACTGCGTTGGACTCCGCCCAAGCTACCTGAGTGCCACGACGTGGCACGTGTCCAATAAGGTAAGGCGTACAGGTACACGTTGGCTCTACCCCCATGTCGATGAATGCTTTGATGACTCGTTTTTGTCCTATGGCGAACTCTTCTGGGACATTCATTTCCCGCCATTTTTCCATATCCATCCCAGCTGGGTTCAGGGTAGCCCTGATCCTGCACTTGGCGCCCATGGCTGCCTGTTCCTCTAGCCATTCGGTTCCTGCGTCTCCAAGGTTCTTGTAGCTGACGCCGCTGATGTGTGCTGATTCTACTGGTACTAGTTTTTCTGCGCCGAATACGTTTCCGAGAGCTACGAGAAGCTCCATGCTTTTCCGTACTGCGAGTCCTTCTTCTCCATCAAGCATGTGTTCCTGTTTTCTGGTGAGGTACATGGTTTTCACCTTCAATGATATTTCACCGGTATTTAGACCCTAGCAAATATATCCTTCAGAAAACACTGATACTATATGAGTCTAAGACACATAGGCACAGGTGTCAAACTTGGGGAAGGTACCCGCATCTGGCATTTAACCTACATCGGAGACCAAACAGAGATTGGAACCCTAACAAGCGTAGGCAGTCTCACCCACATCGACCACCATGTAAAGATCGGTGACAAATGCAGAATACAGGGCATGGTCTACATCCCACCCGAGACCACTATAGGCGATCATGTCTTCATTGGGCCCGGTGTCGTATTCACAAACGATCCATATCCACCTTCAAGACACTTAGAAGGAGTCAAAGTTGAGTCAGGTGCTGTTATCTGCGCCTCCGCTGTCATCAAAGCCGGTGTAACCATTGGAGAAGGCTCTGTTATCGGTATGGGCGCGGTGGTTACCAAGGATGTTGAACCCGAGACCGTAGTACACGGACATCCTGCAAGATACCAGTACAGCATAGAAGAGTATGAGAAACGTAGAGATCAGTGGATCAAAGATAGCGGTAAACCACGGTCCTGAGTGCTAAGATCACTTGCTCGGCTTCTCTCTTCGTCAGATAGGGGTGTATTGGGATGCTGAACACGTTTTTTGCTAGTTCCTCGGCGACTTGGCAAGGCTCCGTTACGTATTTCCTCAAGGCTGGCTGTTCAGTTAAGGCAAATGGGTAGTGAACCAGTGTTTCGATGTTCATATTTCTCATATCCATGACAATCATATCTCTGTCTAACTCCATTGCTGGGTCAACCCTAACGGTATAGTAGTTATAGCATGATTCTGTACCCTCTGTGACTCGTTGAGGCACAACACCTTCGATGTTTCCAATGGCTAGATCATAGTACCGGGCTATGCTTCTCCGCTTCTCAAGAAAATAATCCAGTCGGGTCATTTGGTCAAGCCCGAGAACCGAGGCAACCTCGTTTCCCCTAAAATTGTATCCCAACAAAGTGTGAAGGTATTTCTCGGTTTCCCCATGATTCTTCAAGAGCTCTACACGGTGACCAAGCTCCTCACTGTAGGTGGTGACCATTCCCCCCTCACCTGTGGTGATAATCTTGGATGGATAGAAGCTGTAACACGAGACATCACTGAACTCCCCAAGCTCAGCGCCCATATACGTAGAGCCCAGCGCCTGAGCCGCATCATGAACAATCCGTAGATCATACTCCTCCGCAAGCTCCAGTAAACCATCATAGGGCACCACATTACCGAAGAGATGAACAGGAACTATAGCCCCTGTGCTCTCATCGGTCTTCTCCCAAGCATCATCAATATCCAACAAAAACGTCTCAGGATCAACATCAACAAAAACAGGCACACCACCCGCATGAACCACTGCACTAGCTGAAGCGATAAACGAAAAACCTGGCACCAACACCCTACAACCCGGCTCAATACAGCATAATAACCCAAGATGCAGCGCAGCGGTCCCATTCGAGACGCTGTAAGCGTACTGTGCCCCAGTTCTTTTCCTGAAACAGTCCTCAAACCGCAATGTACATGTACCCTCCCTGAGCATCCCCCTGCGTAACACGTACTCAATTTCATCCACTACATGCCGACTGAAGGAAGGTCTACACTGTCTTATCCGAGCCTCGACAGGCTTCAACACGCTGTCAATGTGTAGCATAACCGACCCCCCTGTAGATGAAACCTTTCTCGATACACTCCTCTGGGTCAAATAACCCCCGTCCATCAACGATGGTCCTCGTCCTCATCATCGACGCGATACAATCAAGCTCCAATTCCCTATACTCCCTGTGCTTCGTCATCACAACCAAGCAATCCGAGCCTAGAACCGTGTCAATCAAAGGCTGAGGCTTTACGGACTCATGGCTCGATACATATGGGTCATGGACCTTCACCGATCCCCCTAGAAGCTCCAAAAGCCTCAGTGTTGGACTATTCCTTGGGTCACCTGTGTCTTCCTTGTAGCTTAATCCTAGAACACCGATCTTGGAGTCAATCACTCTCCTACCCGCTTCCTCCAGAGCGTCATCTATCAACTTCTTCATTACTACGGGCATCAAATCATTGATGCTCCTAGCTGCTGGGATAAGACTAGGCATATAATCAAATACACTTTTTTTCATGCCATGGAGAAGCAGATACGGGTCCTTTGGTAGACAGTGCCCGCCTACTCCTGATCCCGGTGTAAGTATATTTCTATAAGGGTTATCGGAGCCTTCCCGAATCGGCAGGCTATTCACCATCTCACGAACCTTGTAAAAATCCACGCCGAGACCGCTGCAGATCAATGCCGCCTCGTTTGCAAAAGCAATATTTACATCCCTATGACTGTTCTCAACAAGCTTTGACACCTCAGCTGTCCGAAGATCAGTCTTGAATATCTGCGCCTCACAGTAACTTGCGTAGAAAACAGCTCCACGCTCTGCACATGCAGGGGTATATCCACCAACTATCCGGGGCAACAGTACCAAGTTCTCTATTAGCCGCCCCGGTGTGACACGCTCATAACAGAAGACCAGATTGAAGTCAACCCCAGCTTTTAACCCACTTTTTTCCTCAAGAATCGGCTTAACAAACGTCTCTGTGGTATATGGGGGCACGGTAGACTCAATGCTCACCAGTGTTCCCTGTGATAGGTTCTCACCTACTCGTCTACAAGCAGCCTCCAGATGACTAAGATCGGGCTCTTTTGTCTCTGTTACGGGCGTCTGAACTGTGACCACTACCACACTAGAGTCCTGTATCTCGCCGTAATCATCACACACCCATAGCCTCCCAGACTCCACGGCATCAACCAGTAACTCATCAAGCATCGGCTCCTCACCCCCAATAGGCGACTTGCCAAGGTTCAACCAGCTAATCTTCCACCAGCTACGCGGCGAATGTCTCTGAATCCCTGCCACCTTATACCCTTTTGAGGCGAGAACAACTGCTAAGGGAATCCCAACATAGCCTAAACCCACAACACTTACCTTCACTACATATCCTCCAAAAACACTACTTGACCCGTATCGGCGCTCCGAAGAGCAGCCTCACACACCCGTAACGCCTCCACGCCTTCTACTCCTGATACGCTGGGTTTCCGCTTCTCTAGAACCGCTGATGTGAAATCAGATAACTCAAGATACAATGGCTCCCGGTACCAGTTCAAAGGTTGATAGATGTGGTCATTCTTCTCGACACGCAGCTCCTGAGTCGTATACTCCACATCAATAATTCCCTCTGAGCCAGTTATGGTTAATGTCCTTACTCGTTTAGGCGTTAACCAGTTTGTCTCAACGAAACCACTTCTCATACCCGAGTATCCAAGAACCACGTTCGCGTAATCCTCAAAACAATGATTATGGGCACCCGCTCTCGCGTAGACACTCTCCGGGGGCTCATCCATGATATAGTTCATGACATCAACGTCATGTATCCCAAGGCTGTCTCTTATACACATCTGACGCTGCCGACGAATTAGACGGTGTAGATCT
>CALGBN010000377.1 GCA_937877765.1 Candidatus Bathyarchaeota archaeon
TTTTTTAATGATTCGGCGACCACCGAGATCTACACCGTCTAATTCGTCGGCAGCGTCAGATGTGTATAAGAGACAGGTATTCTATTTAGGTGACAGTGTTGAGAATTGGTGTCGCATCTTTTAGTCATGAAACCTGTACGTTTTGCCCAAAACACACAACAGTAGAGGACTTCGAGGCTGGAGGCGTCGAATACGGAAAAGAAGTACTAGAACATAGCCGAGGGATACCCAACTACATCAACGGATTCATCCTAGCATCCGAAGAGGAAGATAACATAGACCTAGTGGGGCTACTTGCAGCTAGAAAAAGCCGCGGCGGCAGTAGCGGAAGCTGGCTCACAACAGAGTGCTTCGACAAGTACAGCAAAGGCATAGCAAAAGAACTAGAGAAAAATGGTCCCGTTGATGGTGTTTTACTAGCCCTGCATGGCGCAATGGCTGCAAAAGGATACATGAAACCCGAGGCAGAGATAGTTAGACGATGCAGAGAGGTCGTTGGACCAGATGTACCGATTATGGTTACACTGGATCTTCACGCCAATGAGGACCATGAGCTAACTGATGCTGCGGATGGAGTATTCATTCTAAAGACCTATCCCCATGTTGACAGCGAGGAGATAGGCTACACCGCGGCTAAATGCTTGATTAAGACGCTTCGCGGGGAGTTGAAACCGGTCATGAGTATCAAGAAGCCGGGGATCATCACACCGAGCGTGTACCAGGGAACCGGCGAGTACCCAGCCAAAGATATAATGGAACGTGCGAAGAAGTGGGAGATTGATGAACCTGAGTGTATCTGTGTTAGTGTGGCTTTTGGTTTCGCATATGCTGATGTACCTGATGTCGGGGCAACTGTAATAGCCATAACCAATAACAACAAACAGTTAGCAGACAAAATTGCAAAAGATGTCTCAGATTACATCTGGAGTCTACGAGAACCATTCGCGGGTAAAAAACTACCCAAGACAAAGGAAGGCGTCAAAAAAGCGATACAGTTAGCAAAAGAGGACAAGACCCCTGTAATAATCGCTGATCACAGTGACCGCATGGGTGACAGCACTTGGATACTGAAGGAACTCATGGATCAAGGTGCAAGTGATTTCTGTGTAGCCACCATCTCTGATGAAAAAGCGATCAAAACAATCAAACAAAACGCTGCATTAGGCGAGAAGGTAACAGTTAAGGTTGGAGGCAGAACCGGAAAATACGCGGGTGAACCTGTGGAAATAACTGGGAATGTTACTTTCATCGATGAATGCCAATATGTGCTATCTGGTCCAATGAGTCACGGTGACACACGAAAACTCGGTTATACTGCTGTACTGAGCTTCGGGGAAAATAACCACGTAATACTAACACCGACATTACATCAGGTATTGGATGATGCGATTTTTCCCGCCGTCAATCTGAGCCTCGATGACCTAGACATAGTGGCAATAAAGTCCAGAGTACATTTCCGAGCATACTATAATGAACACGCGGGCAGTATTGTTGTCATTGATGCCCCAGGGCTGGGACCAGCAGATGTAAGCCAACATACATACAAAAACATCCCCAAAAACCTATATCCCTTGGTGAAATCCTAGAAAAGTTTCCTTTTTTTCTTATTTCTCCCTCTTTAACGATAGAATCCTTTATAGAATCAGGAATCAACTTTTCATGCGAATAATAAAATGGCTGCCGATGAAAACACGGATCTCAACAACACCGAACAAGAAACCAAACACTACTGTGATCAATGCGGAACAGAATACCATGAAGGCGACATGTACTGTCCCAAATGCGGCGCACAATTGATGAAACCCAATGGCCAAGCATACATTGAGCTAGCGACATGGACCCAGCGATTCATCGCGTTAATCATAGACGGGATAATACTAGGCATACTACTAAGCTTCCTGAACCTACCGGGATTCCGAATGGTACAGGGGATCAACGTAACATTTGGACTCAACAACATACTAGAGTTCCTCTACTTCATGTTCATGGACCACTACTATGGCCAGAGTATCGGTAAGAAAGTGATGAACTTACGTATCACAAAGGAAGGCGGAGCACCTCTAAGTCTCATGGACGCAGCCATAGAAGCATTCGGCAAAGTATTCCTACTGCCCTTTGACGTCCTCATCGGCTATTTCATGTACCGTGACAAGAACCAGCGGCTATTCAACTATCTTTCTGATACTGTTGTAATCCGCGAAGAATAAAATAATGTCCGTAATTACGGACGAAATAATTTTGGTTATTATTTAGAGAAGTTATTCCATGAACATCGCAGGGTGTTTCTTGTGCCAGTCTGTTCTTTCTTGGTACATTTTGGCTATACCCAGTATGATGTTCTCGTCATATGGTCTTCCCATGAACTGGATTCCAGTCGGTAACCTCTCATTGCTGAAGCCACTAAGTACTCCTATTGAAGGTAGTCCAGCTCCGTTTCCAACTGCACCCATGATGTCTCCCTGTGCCCATGGTCGCTTAACAGGGAAAGGCTGGTCTATTGGGTGTGCAGTTGTTCCGCTTGTAGGCGCGATAACCGCATCATAAGGCTCCATCATGTCCTCAGCAATCTTACACATCTTTTCACGCATCCTAAGCGCCCGCAGATAATCCTTGGCGAGAACCTGTGAACGTGCATATGGGCCGTATCGGTCCTCCGGTGCTGTTAGTTCTGATGCTAAGCCTTTCTCTGTGAACTCATCAAAGGCTGCGGCTGCTTCTCCGCTGAGTATCGCTCTCGTCACCGCCTCATAGGGGTACTCTGGAAACTCGATCTCCTCGATTGTACAATATTTTTCCAGTGTTTTCATGGCGTTTTTGAAGTTTGATATCACTGCCTCATGTTTTCCCTCAAGATAATCCTTGATTACTGCGAGTTTATAGTCTCGTTCCTCGGGCTGGTAACTCCATTTCTCTGGATATGTACTTTGATCGGCTGAGTCTGGTCCGTTGATAGCCTCCAACACCAATCCACAGTCATCGGCGCACTGACATAATGGACCTAGCTTATCGAGAGTCCAGCTGAGCGCCATAGCGCCATATCTGCTCACTCGTCCATAGGTGGGTCTGAGTCCCGCTACTCCACAGTTGTTACTTGGGCTCAGTATGCTGCCCCACGTCTCGCTGCCTATAGCGAAGGGGACTAGTCCAGCTGATACAGCTGACCCTGAGCCACTACTGTCTCTTATACACATCTGACGCTGCCGACGAATTAGACGGTGTAGA
>CALGBN010000378.1 GCA_937877765.1 Candidatus Bathyarchaeota archaeon
TTTCAAGCAGAAGACGGCATACGAGATGTAGAGAGGTCTCGTGGGCTCGGAGATGTGTATAAGAGACAGGTACATGCTGGATCGGTGCCTTTGAGCAGAAGGACATCAAAGAAGTGTTGAACATCCCAGAGGATTATACTGTGATCAATCTATTGCCTATTGGTGTGCCTGATCAGAAGCCTGCCCCTCGTGGACGTAAGCAGTTTAGTGATATTTTCTATGCTGAAAAGTATGGAAAAACACTGGAAATATAAAGAAAAAATATAGTGGGGACTTATCTTCCCCGGGCAATCTGAAGCGGGTTAAAGTCAGGCTCATCAACCTCGATGAGTCCTTTCGCACGGTCAAAGTACCTAATAACGCTGTCTCCCTTATTTGTCACCTGATAAACAGTATTTGTTCTTTTATCGCGGCTATCCGAGACATCGATCTCCTCAATGAGGTCCTGCGCAACCATGCTCCCAAGAATTCCCTGCAATAGTTTCCATGAAAGGTTTGCGCCATACATTATCCGGGTTGGCTTTGTTGTGCCTTCTTTGATTACCTTCAGTACGTCTAAGTAGATTTCAAGTTTTGATCGACGGTTTTTCATCGTGTTAACCCCTTTGCTTGACAATGGTTCCGCCGACTGTGGCTATATGGAATAGTGTGTAAAATGTGACTACAAACACATACCGGTGTTCTATATTCATATCCCAGAACCATGTTCCTTCAATTAAGGTTCTTTCAGGACTTGGTTTAAAGAAAGTGGATTTGGGGTATAGATTTACTTCTGCAGTGGAATCATGCAGAGGAATACGAATGTGTCTTTTCCTGTGTTACGGAAGTTGTGTTTCTCGTTTGGCTCGACTAGTATGACACTACCGGGGCCAATCTTTGTTTCCCCCGCCTCAGAAACGGCTACTGCGTCTCCTTCTAGTACGTAGACTTCGTGTTCCCATTCATGAGTGTGGTATGGGGTTTGTCCGCCGGGGGCTACCTCAAAGCGTCGCATTGCGAAGTTGGGTGCGCCCTGTTTCTCGTTGATTAGCCACCTGATTTTTACTTTCTCGGCTGGTGCTGGAACGTCAAGGTTCTCGATTTCTGTATAATGATATGCTTTCATGACAATCTGATACAGGGATGGTGTTTTATAACATTAATCAAAAAAAGGTGGATTATTTGATAGCGTACTGGAGCGCCTTCTCGGCGTGCACAGTAGCAGTATCAAAGACTTTGACATCAGTATCTTTTTGCCTGATAAGCAATGGAATCTCAGTGCAGCCAAGCACGATACCCTCAGCGCCTTGCTCTACCAATTTATCGATGATCTTCAAGTATCCTTTCCTTGATTCTTCGGTGAGTTTACCGATGGATAGCTCCTCGAATATCACCTTTACGATATAGTCTCGGTCCTCCTTGTTAGGGGTGACAACCTCGATACCCTGCTTCTTCAATCCCTCACGGTAGAACGGCTTGGTCATGCTGAACTGGGTACCGATGAGTCCTACCTTCTTGAATCCCTCCGCTTTGATCGCTTCAGCAGTGGCGTCAACGATGCTAATCAAAGGCATGTCAATCTGCTTCTGAAGCTTCTCAAACAGGATATGCATGGTGTTTGTGGCGATTACCGCGAAATCAGCTCCAGCTCGTTTCAGGGTCTTTAATCCCTCTAGGAGTGCTTTCTCGATGCTGTCCCAGTCTTCTTTCATCATCCAGTCTTCGTATTGCTGGAAGCTAACACCTACAATGATGGTTTCTGGGTATCCGTGGTTTCCGTAGAGTTCATGGTACCTGTGTACGATATGCATATAGTAAGTGATGGTTGACTCAGGCGTCAATCCGCCGAGTATCCCTATTTTCTTACTGTCTCTTATACACATCTCCGAGCCCACGAGACCTCTCTACATCTCGTATGCCGTCTTCTGCTTGAAAAA
>CALGBN010000379.1 GCA_937877765.1 Candidatus Bathyarchaeota archaeon
TAACAGGATTCAAAAGAGACAACGCAACCGATCTACGGCTCAACATGACCAACACCGGAGAAACCAGTATCTTAATAAGAAAAATAGATGAGCTAGACATCATCACCACATACCAGATAAATAGCAATCAAAACACAAACTACATACAGTATGACCAAACAGGTTTATCTAGTAATTTTTGGAAAATAAATAGGGTATTCTACAAAGGCGCCGTAGGAGATCTAATTAATCCTATTCAAACATCGTCAAGCCAAGGACTATGGGACCCAGATGAATGTCTAGAGATTCGGATACACATAGCAGACTCAACCTGGTTTACTCAGGTTACCATAGCAAGTGTTAATGGGGTAACTGCATCAACTTCTTTGACTCTTGAAGAACAAGGGGGCTCAATAATCTTGCCTAGAAAAGATAAAACTGTGTGGGTTCACCATGACTTAGGGAGAGTCCCAGATAGCATAACAGTAACTCCAACATTAGAGACCGACAAGCATTGGGTATCTCAATGGAATCAAACCCACTTTAAGATACAGGTTAAAAAAGACAAAGACTATGATGTGTTGTTCTACTGGTACGCTAGATAATATGTGAATGCATCACGTCCACGATGATCAGCACCCATCTGTGGTTAGCTAAGATGAGTTCATCAGACACCAGTATCGCCTTCTTGATTCCAGAGCATATCTATGACAACTCATCGAGGGATGAGAGACACAGAACAGGTCAATAGTTTATCATAATGCCGTTGACTACGAGACAATGTATTCACCTGAAGACAGAATATTATCTACTGTCTCTAATAACCCAGCCACTGTAAAAGGCTTAGATAGATACCCGTCCGCCCCATACTCTGCAGCGTATTTATGGTCAATCTCTCTATTCAAAGCAGACACAACCAAAACCTTAACCCCCGGATACTTGGCCTTAACAAGCCTGCAAACCTCAAACCCACTCAAACCCGGCAACACAATATCCAACACCACCAGATCCGGCAGCAGCTCAGAAACCAACACCAAACCCTCCTCACCCGAACATGCCTGGAATACCTCGAACCCGTTCCCCACCAGTATAGCGTATATAAGGCTACGGACATCAGGCTCATCATCAACAACAAGCACCCGGTTCATCACACACTCACCGCATAAAACACTGAGACTATCCGTTGATAAGGGTCTCCCTATGCTAGAAGCCGATTCACCTGTTCTAAGAGCTGCTTCCGGGTGAAGGGCTTCAAGAGATACCCATCAGCCTTCACATCATCCTCCAGCATCAAATCTACTTCAGGGCCAAGCGCAGTAAACATAACCACGGGAATGCCTCGAGTCTCCTTGCCTCGTTTAAGCCTTCTAC
>CALGBN010000380.1 GCA_937877765.1 Candidatus Bathyarchaeota archaeon
ACCTTGGCTGTTCTTCCTCGGGCTAGCTCTCGGCCGATCATGGGTATCAAGGCGCTCAGCTCCTCCACCCTGTACAACGTGTTTTTTGGAGGGGTCCAAGTTATCTCAACTATTTTGGCTTTGTCGATGAGGTGTGCCACCAAGTCTCTTACCTCGGTTTCAAGGTTGTCCTTGATCAGCCCTTTGTATTCATGGTTGAGGCGACTAAAGTCTTCCAGTATCTTTACTATGGTCTCCCGGTCGGTTTCTTCTACGGCCTCCTCGTATAGCGTCGTCAGGTTCACGGTCAGCAGCTCCAAGGAGTCGTCCACGTGGCGCTTGAGAAGGAATCTCAGGGTCTCGTCCTGGGATGTCTCAAGGGCCACGTGGAGTATCTTCTGCTTCGTTGACTCCTGTACATACTCTCGATCCTCCATCTTGTAGTATGTTCTGCGCTCTATTCCGCAATCTTCGGCCGCCCTCGATATGCTGCCCAGCCTCTCCGCCAGCTCCTTGAACATGCGTAGTGCGTCGTCCTGCGTCAAACTCGGAGCGTATTTCTCTGCCATATACTCTGACATTTCAACCCACCATACTGTGTACTGCAGTATACAGTAATGGGTGATATTTAACCTTTATATAACTATCATCTGCATCAGTTAAAACTAAATGTCTATCTGCGGGAAGGGACGTAACTTCGTCTCCTCAGCCAGAGAGGATCACTTCGTTTCGGCCTCTCAGAGGATAGTGGAACAGATCAGAAACAGTCTATTCCCTGACGCTGAATACGTGAATCCTTCCCGTAATATAGATTGTATCTTTCGCTCTGGGCGCTCACTAATTGCTAGCAGAGATACCAGGATTATTGAGCTTCAAGAGGAGGACCTTCTGGAACTGATTAATTATAGGTATGGTCCGGGGGAATTAAAGGGGATTTATACACCTTACTATGGTAAATTGTTTCTAAACAGTCGATTGTGGTGTCTCGAGACCTTCATTCATGAAATACTGCATTCGCTCTCGATATCAAGCCGGAACTCGACGATTTTCCGAGAGTACCTTCAGTTTTTTGAGGGCCTGACGGAGCTGTACACAGGCTACATCCTCAGGGAGCACTATGATTTCTGCTACGACAACTGCTGGAGAACCAATACAGATAGTAGATGTTACTGTACCTATCAGCGGGAGATAAGGCTGTGGCTGGGCATCTGCCACTTCGTACCCCTCAAACTCACTTTTCCACTGTATTTCTGGAGCGGCGAAGACCGGTGGAAGGTTCTGTGGCGATCCTTCATCCAAGAGATAAGAGACCGGGGATACCCGAGGTTCGACACAATTATCGATCAGGATAAGAAGCCGAAGTGGCTCGCCCTACACCAGGAAGCCCGCAAAAGGTTCGGAAGGGAGTACCTCGACATCTATGACGATGTAGCGAACCCCCTCGATCTAAGCCTCCTAAATGAGCAGTAGGTTTTTTCAAGTACAACTGAACCTAGATTTTAGTTTATACAATTATTTTTATTTAAAACCATTTGCCGGATCTAACAGTCAACAAGTTATTTCACTCTTCATTATAATGCTATAGTCTCCCTGACCCAGCTGTTAAGGAAATTATATGAGGGGTATGCTCTACCCATGATGTCTATCTGTTTCTCTGGTATGCCTGTCTGATTAACGGCATTATCTCGTCGAGGTCGGTATCTGTTTTGATTATTACTTCGTAGTCTCCTGTCGCCCAGTGTCCTACGTTGGATACGTCTCTGGCGTGGTTGTAGGGCTCGTTGAGGGTGCCTTTGGGTAGGGCTAGGAATAGTTTTAGCTGTGCTCTCTGGAAGACGACTGAGACGACGTTGCTCTGGGCTTTGAACACTACGTATAATTTGGTTGCCTTGGTTGTGATGTCTGGGCCTAGGTTTAGTGTTCTTTCTTTGAGTTCCTCGTAGGTTTCGAGGAGTGCCTGGGTTGTTTTCTGGGTGTGGTCTTGTTCCGTGTATACCTTGATTTCTTTGGAGACTTTCTGGGCTATGGGGCTGGTCTTGGTTATGGTGGTGATGGATGGGGCTTGTTGGGGTGTTTCTAGCTGGTTGTAGATGACTGTGTTGTTTTCGTATTGGTGTATCTCCCATAGCTCGCAGGGTAGGTCTTGGAAGTTGGTGGCTTGCTGCTGGTAGCGGGTGTACTGGGGTGAGATGAATATTACTC
>CALGBN010000381.1 GCA_937877765.1 Candidatus Bathyarchaeota archaeon
AGACAGGGCATCTATTCTCGGGTCATGCAGATTAGGCCACCGAACTGGCTTAATCTTGTTCCCATACTGGTCTCGGCTTCAACTATCATTGATTTTATGCCTTTATTTTGCGCTATCTGAAGAAGCCTCTGTGTTCGACGTCGATGGTTGTACTGAAAATCCGTGGTCAATAGAATATACTCAGCTGAGCCATGGTCTCCATAAACCTCATCCTCTACCTCTGTGAGGGTAAACTTGAGGGTATCAATGCCTTCTGGTGTTCCAAGACGTTTTTCAAGTACGCTCATGACTCGTTTGACGTCTTCCCGAGACGCTTTCTGGATGGTGCGTTGAAGCCCAGATTCCTCTATGAGCTCAATTACGGCATCGATGTCTGTGGCTGATCCTTCCACGTATTCTATTGTTACTCTGTTAAGTTCATATCCTGCTATTAGCCAGCGTTGATGTTTTTCTATATGCTGGTAGAACTCTTCATAGTTTTTTACATCAGGTGAGGCTACGAGAACTGTTTTTACGCCTTGTTTAACGTTAGGTCTTAACTGATTTATTATTGCCTCAAAGTAGTTGTACTGGTTCTTTTCTTGCTTTATACTTGTGTCTGGTTTTATTGATCTGCTATAGATGTTCCAGAGACTAGCCTTATCCTTCTCTAATCCGATGAGAACTGCTACTGGGTATCCTCTTCTTCGTCTGCTCCTCGACACACCAAGGGTATTACTGTATTTGGTTTAAGGGTTAGGCTCCCGTGTCATCACATACCCCAAAGGCAGTATTAGCAACGAGACCAATACAAGCAATCCATACAAGGTGGCAGCGCTGTAATAATCAGCTATTGCGCCACCAAGCAGCGGTCCTAGGCACATTCCTACGCCGTAAATGCCTTCATGGACGCCCATGGCGGTTCCTCTGAACTTGTCTGGTGTTCTCTTACTGATGAAATCAAGTACCACGGGCGTCATTATCCCTGAGCCGAGACCATAGAATATCAATGGTATCGCAAACTGTGTTCCTGTTTTCGCGTTTCTGACGAGGTACATGGCTGCCGCTAACAGTGTTGATGCTGTGAGGACGCTTTGCCATGTTCCCCATTTTACGAGTTTTTCAACGTTGAAGAAGACGCATCCACGGACTCCGTTTGTTATCGTGATGAGTAACCCGATTAGTGACGCTGATAACCCCACAGTTTTCATGTGACCGGGGATTATCGCCATATAGATGCCGAGAACCATGGTGAAGGGAATAAGGGTGAGGTAACTCATCAACAGTGGACGTAAATCGCCTAGATTTCTAGTCTCGTGTACTGTTTCCTGTTTGAGTTCGATGCTGCCTCTGATGCTTGAGAGAATCAACCCAAGGCTTACTGCGATAACCCCCGCTGAGGCTATGAAGAACACATCATACCCGTAGCTGTTTGTGATCAATCCACCGAGATACGGACCAACAGTAAATCCTATTATCCACGCCATATTGTATCGTCCGAGAGACCGTGTTAGCTCCTGTCTGGGGCTTATCTCGCCGGTGAGTGTGCTTGCTCCCACCCAGAAGCTTGCGGCGGCGGCTCCTAGGAGTCCTCTTACTAGGATTATTTGGGGTATGGTGTCGGCGTATGAGAACAATATCATGACTATGGCGCCGAAAGCCGTGAATCCCATATATAGCTTGATCTTCTCGAACCGATCCAGTGATCCACCTGCAACCAACGTGATGACAGTATAGACGAGGTTACCAACGGCTCCGATGAGCCCAAGCTGTGTATAAGTGGCCCCCAGGGTCTCGGCGTAAACCGGTAACAGGAATGTACAGGTGCCGAGACCTGTTGCTGTGAGGAATATGGTGACGTAGAGGACCCTGAGTATTGCTCTACGTTGGGGGGCATCCATGTCATATGGATATATTGTAGATGGTTTTGAAGCTATCTAGAGGTGTGCTAGTCGTTTGATGTTCTCGTGGAAGATGTTTGAGACGTCCTCTTCTTTGATGACCCCATCTGATACGAGTTCTCTGCAAGCGTTCACCTGTGCTTCAAGAACGTTAAACCTCCATCCACGTGGGAAGAATGTACTATCTGTGCCGAAGAGTATCTTGTGGCTTCCACCTGCTTGGATGGCTTTTCTGAAAATCATCTTCAAATCCAAGTCATATGGTAGATACTTCATCCAGCTGTTGCTGCCGCTACTATCCATATACACGTTGTCGGTTTGATACTGCATAAGCAGGACTTCTCTGAACCAACCTGCTCCAAAATGCGCTATTACGAAGTTTAGCTCAGGATAGTCTCGACTCGGTACTTGTATGTCTATGGGGTTTCCGTTTCTGAGGTCTGCTTGTCCACCGATGGTGATGCCGAAATGGAGGAATACCAGCATATCGTTATTTTTACAGGCATCATAGACGGGGTAACAGGGTTCATCATAGACCTTGAGGTCTTTCCAGCTGCTGGGGTAAAGCTTGATACCTTTGAATCCGTCTTGTGCTGCTTGTTTTACTTTGTCTGCAGCGTCTGGTTCTGCTGGGTATATGTTAGCGTACCCGATGAACCGGTCTGGGAAACGCTTCATGGTTTCCTTGAACGCATCATAGGCTTCAGGTCCCACCATGACTCCCATGCGTTCAACACCATACTTGTCTAGTTCATCTACCCATTTCTGGGCGGTGTCCCAGTTCTCGTCTGGTAACTCGATGCTTGTCATGTCTGTACGTGTCTTGGTACGGTTCGCGAAGGTTTCCATGGTTCTGCCTCGTTTGAGCCAGTTCTGCATGGTGTTTACATTGAAGTAGTGGGCGTGGGCGTCGATTACCGGTAAGCCGAGTTTGCTGTTCAAGGTTGATCCCTTGAATCTCAGGATGGGTGGATTATATTTCGTCCTATAATCGTCGTCTATAGATCATGGATAAGACACCTAAACCTAGCATAATTGAAACAAAGGAGTATCCGGGGATTCGACTAGTAATCTGCTCCGTGATGCTATCTGTACTAGTATCTGAAGAAGTATCCGTGGAGGTATCCGTGCTGTTTCCCGTATCTGTTGTCGTTGTGTTAGACCCCGTGATTGTAGGTGGCGCCACAGGTGCAGCCTTAGCGATGAATGTATCCTCGATGTAAGCGCCTTCTACGTATCCTCTACTCCCGTTGACGAGTGTTGGCAAGAATTCCATACTCACGGTGTATTCTCCTGTCTCTGTTGGTTTCATATTCACATAGTAGGTGCCGTCAAGGTATAGGTGGGCGTTGTGTGGGAAAGCGCCGCCGCTAGGTGGATAAAATGTTACTGTTATTATTGAATCGGGGAGTTTTGGGTAAACATCAAAATCGATTCTCAGATTTTCGTTTATTATCGGATTCTTTTCGCTGATGTTCATCATAAGTGTGGGGTTTCTGGCGTACAGGTCGCAGTTAGGGATTAGACTCACTGTGTATGGTGTCCATATATCGGATTCAATGGTGAACTCTTCACTTGCTCCCGCTGTGAATACTCCATACTCGTTGACGCCATAGGTTTTGATGTCATCGATGTATCCTTGATAATCGTAGAAGGTGGCGATAATCTCCACATTGTTGATGTTGATGCTTGGATGTGTGTTTGTCACGGTTCCTGTTATCTTGCCTTCAGAGACCGGTGAGACGTTGGTTATCTCTATGTATGGGAAATTGCTGAACTCGGTTTCTTTGTAGCTTTGCAGTCTTACCCATACATCGTAGACTTGATTGGGTACCGTACTCTTGACGAAGAAGGATGCTTTTGTACCCGCATCTATGATTCTGGGTGCAATGGTTATCGTTAATGTGTCCAGTAATCCATCGCTCTGATCATATGTGGTAACCTCCACCACGACGTCTCGAATATTATAGCCTCCATCATTCAACACCTCACCGAAAACCCAGTAACCATAATTAGGGACAAGCTGTCCTTCCGCTGTTACTGTTATGTCTTCTATTTCATAGTTTTCAGCTGCGATGTTTGCTGATGCTGTTGGTATGAGTAGTGCTGCTGCTATGATTAGTAATCCGAGACCCTTTAGATTCATACTGCACCTCTAGGGTGGGCTTAATAATAGTCAACCTGAGGCTGAACCTTTATTCCTGACCTCTGCATCATTCATGCCATGTCCACAATGAAAAAAAGACGAGAGTTTCTAGAGCAGCTTAGTGAGGTGGAGCATGAGATGCTTAAGGTCACTGGTGGATTGGATATGGAGATGGCTGACCAGATGCGTGAGAACGTCATCGGAATCACCAAAATACCCCTCGGGTTAGCCGAGAATTTTAGAATCAATGGAAAAGAAATACTGATACCCATTGCGACAGAGGAAAGAAGCGTAATCACACAGGCATCAACGGGGGCAGGTCTCGTTGATAACTTTGAAGCCTCTACCACTGGAAACATAATGATTGGACAGATACAGTTGCTTGACATCCCAGACATGGAGAAAGCTAAGAAGGCTGTACTGGCTGAGAAGGAGGCGTTACTGGTTGACGCTAACACTCTTAGTAGGAGCCGTAAGGCAGTTGATCTCACGGTTAAAGCGCTTGATTCGGCTGTTGGCTCTATGTTGATTGTCCAAATCTACGCTGATGTCCGTGACAGCATGGGTGCAAACCTCGTTGACTCTATGTGTGAGTTGTTAGCACCAACCATTGCTAAGATCACAGGTGGACGAGTAAACATGCGAATATTATCAAACCTCGCGACCAAACGTATGGTGCGGGTCTCGGCAACGGTACCAAAGGAGCGAATCGGTGCTGATGTTGTGGATAAGATTATCACGGCTGATGCCTTCGCGTGGGCGGACCCATACAGGGCTTCAACAAGCAACAAAGGCATCATGAACGGCATAATCGGGCTATTACTTGCGACGAGTAACGACATCAGAGCAGTAGAGGCAGGGGCACACAGTTACGCAGCCATCACAGGCACATATAGACCTTTAACAAAATGGACCAAGACCGAGAACGGAGACCTTTATGGTGAGCTTGAGATGCCCATGAGTGTCGGTACTGTTGGTGGTGTGGTGCGTACCCATAAACTGGCGGGGATTGTATTGCGGTTGCTTGGTGCGGAGACTGCGGCTGAGCTTTCCATGATCGCTGGTAGTGTGGGGCTTGCGTCGAACCTTGGCGCCTTGTATATCATGGTCACTGAGGGAATCAAGAGCATTCAGGCTTAGCAAAATCAGATAAACCCGTCTCCGTTTGGTTAATCTATGAAGCTGAGGCGGCTTCGGGACCATTTCTTCATCTATGGGTTCCTGTGCTTGGTTTGGTATCTTCTTAGAACAGGCACTAAGCCGAGCCGCGCGGTTTATCCCTGTCAGCAGTCCGCAGGGTTTGTGGCTCATCTCTGGACCTTGACTTACGCTGCGCCTGTTTTGGCTGCTGTAGAGTCTGATCGGTTTAGGATTCACTGGAAGACTGTTGTTTTGGTGTTGCTGATTGGGGTTGGGGCGTATGGGTATATGAATCTCAATAACACAGATGATTATGAGATGTCTCCAGTAAACCTCAATCTTGAACCTGCCACAGCCACAGAACCAGATCCATCCGTGATATATGCCATAACAGGCACCAACGGTGCTGATGATGGAGTAAATCGCCTTATTGATTTGATGGATGAACACGATCAACCCTTCTATCTGAGTTCCAACGAAGACGAGACACAGGGACCAACCGGATTCATCGGCAAAAATGATGTGGTACTCATCAAGGTAAACAGTCAATGGGATGAACGCGGCGGCACAAACAGCGACCTCGTAAAGAGCATCGTTGAGGCGATTATCAATCACCCTGATGGCTGGAGGGGCGAGATTGTCATCGCTGATAATGGGCAGGCTCAGTATGGTGGCGCTGGACGGGGAGGTAGTCTGGACTGGATGAAGAATAATGCTCAGAACCAGTCTCAGAGTATACAGGATGTAGCTGATATGTACGCTGAGTACAGGGTCTCGGCTTATCTCTGGGATACTATTACCAGTAACGTGGTTCAAGAGTTCGCGGAGGGTGACTCTGAGGATGGGTATGTGGTTCAGACCAGTGTAATCCCTTCAACAGGCACCATTGTATCTTATCCAAAGTTCACGACTGTCTACGACACTCAGATTAGCTTCAAGTATGGTGTCTACAAACCCGAGATAGAGGACTATGATATTGATAGACTCAAAGTAATCAACGTGCCCGTTCTAAAGACTCACATGATCTATGGTGTAACCGGGGCTGTCAAACACTATATGGGTGTACCATCAGACAAACTATCAGCGGGTCTCGGGTACAGGATTCATGGTGCTGTTGGACAGGGCGCCATGGGTACATTGATGGCGCAGACAAGGGTGCCTACCTTGAACATTGTTGATGCTATCTATGTGAATGCATTACCCAAGGATGGACCGAGCACCCCATATATGTCCGCGACACAGACAAACATCATAGCAGCCAGTACTGACCCTGTGGCAATTGATTATTGGGCATCAAAGCAGATACTCTGCAAGATATGTGAAGAGAATAGGGATAACACAAGCACCCTTGACCCAGATAACACAGATGAAGGCGAGTTTGGAGACTGGCTCAGACTCTCCATGAACGAGCTTAATGCAGCTGGCCACGATTTCACAGTTGATCCCGTCAAGATCACTGTTTATGTTAAATGACCATTTCTTAGACTCATTACAGTGAATGAAGCGACCAGTACAATTATGGAAAAAATTTAAAGATACTCGCCAACCCAAACCCCTATTGTTGCCTGACCTACTGTTACCATCACTATTTCAAGAAAACCAACCACCAAACCAGCGAGAAATCCAAGTTTAGGTGAACGCATACCAGCAACCGCCGCTGATGCAGCTACTTCTGTAAATAGATATTGTGCGTATCTGCCCGGGTATCCCTTGAACATATATGGTATCATGGCTCCAGCGAGTCCTCCAAGGCAGCCGGCGATAAACCACGATGCTTGTACTATTTTTTCGGTGTTGATTCCTTGTATCATTAATAATTCAGGATTCTCTGAGATTGCTGTGAATAGTATGTATTTACCTTGTTTCTTGATGAACTGGAAACCTAAAACGGCTATTGCTATGACACTTACACTGATCCAAGTACACTCTGTTACTCCTAGGTATGTGTTTCGTGGATAGTGAAAGTGAAGTCCTTCAATACTCATTGAGGCTGGTCCACACCACCAAATTGTATCTATTCTGGTTCTCAAGTAATGTATTATTATAATCAATAGATTAGTCCCCGCGTATAACAGTCCTAATCCTGCGAGTGCTGCTAGTTCTGGTTTCTTTATTCACTTGAAAATTATTTGATACGTGACTAGGCTATAGACGCCTGTAACAAACATTACTGCTGGCATAGATGCGAATACTGGTAATCCCGTGGTTTGACTGAACATGAAGGCGGTTAACATACCTATGCCTAGGTTTAGAGTATGTCCTAGGTTTGGGAACTTGCTGGTTGTGTGGGTAAAGGTGAAGCCACTGGTTAGCAATGCTATTACTACGCCATTTAGTAGCGCCGCGTCATAGATTGTAGCCAAACCCACCACGTAAACCTTTACTGGTTGACGTATTAATGTTTTACTAGAAACTAACCATCAGACCAATTAAATTACTCAAAACAATTAATCAAACATGGCTCTCGCATCAGTGATACTCATCACAGGGCTAGCAGTATTTTGGGGCGTCAGCCTACGAAACGTTCTCAAATACAGAGGAATCAGCGTCAAAAATCCATCCGAGACCCCAATAAGCATCGGCTTCATACTCGCATTAACCGGCTCACTGCTCTTATTCGCTGAATCATTGGCGTTAATCGCCCTAGAGCGAACAGGCAACATCTACATCCTGATAGGCGTGCCACAGGTCATCGGGCTATGCATCTTTTTCATAGGCTGTTTTCTTCACGCTTGGAGCGTCGCGGTACGCGGATACTATACCACATCTTGGAGTATGCGAGATAACCATAAACTAGTAACTGAGGCGCCTTACAACATTGTTCGACATCCCTCTTATCTCGCCTATATGTTGATGATCCTTGGAGTTACCCTCGTTTGGGTGAAGTGGTTCACATTGATTCCTTGGATAGCCATACCCGGATATATCTTGGTCTCCAGACGCGAAGAAGAACTACTAATAGAACGATTCGGAGACCAGTACCGAGAATACATGAAACACGTTGGAGCCTTTATTCCAAAACTCTGAGAGCATCAGGAAACTCCAATAGGCTATTGATAACAGCATCAGGTTTGTAACCCGGCTTCATAACCTGCTCCCTAGTCTTAACCCAGATAGTACGCATACCCGCATCAATGGCACCCACAATATCACTTTTGAAGCTATCACCCACATGAACCGAGTTACAAGGCTCTACTCCAAGCTCATCAAGACAAGTTGTGAATAGCCGTGGGTTGGGTTTCACTAGCTTCACTTCGTCGCTGAAGGTCAACACATCAAAATAATCCAGTACCCCGTATTCCTTGAGTATCTCCCTGACGAATCTACCCGGGCTCACACCGGTCACGCTGACTAAACCAACCCTGTACCGGTCCTTGACGTAATCCATCGCCTCAAACACGCCTTCTTTAAGCTTGGGTGGATCACAGAGTATAGCCTCCTCGTAGACCTGTATCAGCTTGTTTCTGGTCTCCTCTGATGTGAATCCAATTTTCTCCAATACTTTATCGATTATCTCATGGGTCTCAATGTGTCTGTAGCCTTCAACCGGGATAGTGCTCATACTATAATTGAAGCCAGCTCGATACGCCTCAAGAATCTCCTCATCCGTGAGGCTTAACCCTCGTTCTCTTAGTATCTTTGTGAGTTCTGGGAGCCTAAACTCTGCATAGTTTCTTGTATGGACTAATGTGTCCCAGAGATCGAAGGTAACCGCCTCTATCCGCATCCATGTAACTCACGCTTATTGACATTTAACCTCAACCACAAAACACGGGGGGCATCTACCAAGAGATATATGCGCTGGGTTTCATACTACGCGATATGGAAGTCACCCATATCCCGCTCAAGTTTCTATTCGACGCTAACTGCTACCTGATCCAAATCGAGACCGGGTATATCCTCATCGATACAGGCATCAAGAATCGACGAAAACAGCTTGAAGACGCTATAACTGACGCTGGATGTAAACCCGGTGACCTTAAACTCATAATCATCACCCATGGGCACGTCGATCACGTCGGAAACGCAGCATATCTCCGCGATAAATACGGAGCCAAGATAGCCATGCATCAAGGTGACGTAAACATGGTTACAGGTGGAGGCATGTTCGCGGATGCGCCTCCAAGCCTCATGATCAAACTCGTCGGGTTCTTCATGAACCTCACCGGGCTCGGCGACTTTGAGACATTCACACCAGACATCCTGCTTGAGGACAATCAGAGCCTCCAAGAATATGGCTTGGATGCACAGGTAATCCATACACCGGGACACAGCAAGGGATCGATAAGCATAATCATGGATTCTGGGGAACTGTTCTCTGGGGATATCTTCAATGGATCAGTTGAAGGCGTCACAAACCTCGTAGATGATCAATCAATGCTTGATTCCAGCGTAGATCACCTGAAAACCCGGGACCCTGAAGTCTTCTACCCGGGGCATGGAAAACCATTCCAAGGATAGCCGCTAACA
>CALGBN010000382.1 GCA_937877765.1 Candidatus Bathyarchaeota archaeon
CCCGTACTCATACACTTCGGCGTGCTCGGCGGAGGCGGAGGCCCAGCGAGAGAGCTGCGAAACATGAACCCCCTGACCCTTTGGACCGTTGCCTCACGGTTCCCCACGCTCACCTTCGTGGTCCCCCACTTCGGGGCGTGCTACTGGAGGGAGCTGCTTCAGCTATGCTGGCAGTGCCCGAATGTGTATGTGGATACAAGTGGAAGTAATCAATGGATGCGGTGGATGCCTTATCCTTTGAGTATCAAGAACTTATTCCGGAAGGCGTATGAGACCATTGGAGCTGAGCGAATAATCTTTGGTACTGATAGTAGTTATTTCCCTCGTGGGTTTAGTGTGGAGTATCTTCGGGAGCAGCTGCGTGTTTGTCATGATCTTGGGTTCCCTGATGAGGCTATTACTCGGATTTTCCATGATAACGCGGCTGAGCTACTGGGCTTAGCCTAATTGTTTTTATTACGTCCTTCTGGTTTTTCTACCATCTCTTGGTGCATGATTTGACTGATGAGCATAAACTACCCGCGCATATGATCTACTCTGATAGCGTTTACTCCCGTAGCGAGACCGGTCTCGGACACGAGTTATGGGGAAACATACCAAATACACTGGGTGAAGCCGCTAAGCTTCTCCCTAAGATAAGGGCGGACTATACTGAGTCTGAGTATCTTGAGCCATTGAAACAGGCTATGAAACGGAATCTAAGGCGGATGGGGCTTCTCACAGGGAAAACCAGTGAGTCCCTTGATAGGTTACATGATGGTGTGGTGGAGGCTGGCCAGCAGCCAATGCTAATGGGTGGTCCGGGGATCATTCTAAACAAGATATCTTACGCGGTTTCGTTAGCGGGTGAAGCAGGGGTAGTTCCAGTATATTACGTGGCGGATTATGACGGTGTTCAGGCTGAGTTAACCAATATGCGGTTACCGAGTCCAAGCAGTAAAGGGCTTCTTCTCAGTTATCCCGTTGAACCAAGCATGGAAAATCTAGCTATCTATGAGGTGGGGAACCCAGCTGAGACATGGTTCAGGAAAAACATGGAAAAGATTGATAGCAACTACCGGGGGTTACTGAAGGAGCTTGATATCTTTAAGCGAGAAAAGGCTCAGCAGAATCTTGACCACGCTTATTCAGTGATAAAATCGGCGTATTATTCGACTAGCAATGTCTCGGATTTCTCTACGAAGGTCGTGGGATCGTTGTTGAACATTGAGTCTGATCTTGGTGTGCCTATTTACTGGTTTAGTATGCCTGAGACCAGACCATATTTCATTGAAGGATACGAGTTATTACTGAAGGAGCCTAACAGGTCAAGGTTTATCGAGGCTACCAATGCAGCCGCTGAGAAGGTAGAGTTCGCTGGTTATCGAAGCCAGATCGGGTTCAGAACCGATGATTATGTACCTTTCTTCCTTGAATGCATGAACCCAGAGTGCAACCGTATCAGAGTCGAGTTAAAGTATAGTAAGAGAGAGGGTATAAACGAGGCAGTTCTGAAGGGGAAGTGTCCTGTTTGTGAGGAAGAGTATAGTTTCAGTTTTGAGGCTTCTAAGCCTGATGTGAGTGATATTGTTGACTGGATTACGCCCCGTGTGGATAGCCGTCAGGTAATTGTTGACTCGGTGATCCCTGTTTTGGCTCATATTGGTGGTCCGGGTGAAACTAGTTATTATGCTGAAGTTATTCCGGCCGCAAAGGCTCTTGGGCTTCCTTTCCCCTTGTTTATGCGGTATACTCGGACTTTCTATAATACGCCTTGGAACGAGAAAATGGCTCAGGGATTGAAGAAACAGGGTTTACCTGTGATTACAT
>CALGBN010000383.1 GCA_937877765.1 Candidatus Bathyarchaeota archaeon
AGAAGACGGCATACGAGATGTAGAGAGGTCTCGTGGGCTCGGAGATGTGTATAAGAGACAGGTTTGCCCAGTCTCTTTACCTCTGAATCATTTTCCAGTCCAACCTCTTCGAAAGCAGAGAATAAATCAGTACTCAAGACCTCAGCCCATTTGTAGCTATAATATCCTGCAGCATAACCACCTGCAAAAATATGACTGAATGCACAGAGGAAGTGGTCGTCTTTCATTGGTGGGATTACCTTGGTTTTCTCAGCAATCCTCTCATGAACATCAAACGCAGTCTCCTCACCCTCTGGATCAAAACTGCTATGAAGTGTCATATCCGTTAAACCAAACTCTAACTGACGTACCATGGCACTAGCAGCCATATAGACCCGAGTTTTACGGAGCTTCTCCACATAATGATCAGGTAAAGGTTCACCAGTCTCCCAGTGACCAGAGATAGTTCTAAGAATAGGCTCATGATAGCACCAGTTTTCCATGAACTGACTACATATCTCAACAGCATCCCACTCTACACCGTTGATCCCTGAGACATCAGCAATATCAACGGTTGTCAGCATTCCCTGAAGACAGTGACCAAACTCATGGAAAATGGTAGTAACCTCATCAAAACTCATCAATGAAGGCTTATCCCCAACCGGAGGAGTACCATTTGCGTTCAAGTAAACAACCGGAAGTCTAACCTTTCCATCTATCACTCTTCGATCTAAACAGTTGTCCATCCATGCTCCACCTCGTTTCTCTGCAGGTCTACTGTAGACGTCTGTGTAGAAGCTAGCTACTTGTTTTCCAGCCTCGTACACTTTGTAATACTTTATATCTGGGTTCCAAACTGGAGCTTCTCCATCAGCCTCCTGGATCATAACCCCAAATAGAAACTCGGTGAGTTTGAACATACCATCCAATACCTTAGGCATAGGAAAGTATGGCCTAAGTTCATCATCAGTAAAATCGAATAACTTCTCCTTGAGACGCTCAGACCAAAAACCAGTATCCCAGTGATTTAAAGGCTCAACCTGTCCGCCATCAGAGGCGATCTTTTCTAAATCATTGAACTCTTTGACTTGATGAGGCTTGGACGCAGTGAAAAGCTCATCAAGCATATCAAATACAGCAACCACACTGGGCGCCATCTTTGAATCAATACTCAGATCCGCGAAACTATCAAACTCTAAGAGCGCAGCAAGTTCCTTTCGCAGTAATAAAATCCTAGCTATCAATGGCTGATTATCCCATTCACCTGAATCAGCTCTCGTTGAATACGCTCGTAGAAGCTTTTCACGTTGATCCCTTCTTCTACTATGTTTAAGGAAGGGTACGATTACAGGGGCCTCAAGAGTGATTCTCCATGGCCCATACTCAGGCGTTGAATCATCTGTTTTTTTCTCAGAGTTAAAGCTCTGAGATGCTAATTGAATCAGGTTGTTTGGCCAGCCTTCAGTATCCTTTTTTTCGGTGATTATGAACTCGTATGCCTTGGTTGAGTCCAGTACATGGTTCATAAAATCAGTGCTAAGACGCGATAACTCGGTTGATATCTCATTGAATCGTTTCTTTGCATCCCCAGATAATCCAACACCATAATGCTTTGCATCCCGAATTTTCAGATTAATAACTCGTTTTTGATGGTCATCTAGATTATCCCATTCTGTGCCATCACGTATAGCGATCAATCCATCATAGATGGGTCTGCTCTGTCCAGCTCTCAGACTGAACTGGACTACTTTGGGCTGCATTTTCTGGTGTTCTTCTCTTAGCTCTTTACTATTTTTCACGTTAAGAAGATGTCCAATCGGACTCCAAGCATACTCAAAGGGTAATGATAACCTTTCCAAGGGCTTGATTAATCCACTCCATGTAGGTTCGATGGTTGATTCTAGTTCAGTTATCTTCTTCTCGGCTTCTTCCAGAACCTGTGATACAGCTGGTTCAATGTGTTCTGGCTTGATGAGATCAAAACGAGGTATACCTTCACAAACAAGAAGAGGATTATCTGGATGTTCCATACAAATGAAATTGGTTGGTAGTATTTAGAAAAATTGGCTATATTGAGAAAGGTTTCCACCCATCTGGCTTCATGTGATAACGCTATAAGTGATAAAGTCCATGAAAGAATAACTTGAGCCCAAAAAAACTCGACGCCATAGTATTCGACATGGATGCAACCCTCGTAGACCTAGGAGGGTTCGTAGAGTGGAGAAGAGCCCATGAAGAAATCGTAGAAGCCTATCTTCAATATGATTGTGATCCATCAATAGTTCAAGAATGCAGTGCAAAAGGATTATTCAACATGCTTGAGCTAATGTACGAACACCTCCAAAAGGAAAGAGGGCAAGATGAAGCGTACACGATGCAGGAAACAGTCTATAATATACTCGGCGAGTATGAAGCAACAGGAGCCAACTCATGTAAATTAATGGATGGCTGCATTGACGTACTTGACTGGCTTAAAGAAAAAGAAACACCTCTCGGAATATGTACATCAAACTCACCTAAATCAGCAGAAACTGCGTTGAAACTCCAAGGTATACAAGGTTACTTCAAAGTCGTAGTAGGGAGAACCGTAGATCATCCTATGAAGCCACATCCGGCTCAATTGAAAAAATGTTTTGAGGAACTGAACGCAGATCCAAAAAATAGTGTAATGGTGGGGGATAGTCACAAGGATATAATTGCTGGGAAAAAACTTGGGGCGTATACTGTTGGTATTCCTGTGTATTTTACTCGGGTTGATCTCATGAAAGAAGCTGGGGTAGATGTGATTATTGAAAGTTTAAACGATCTAAGATCGGTGATTGAAACCCTCTAGACCATGATTCCCTCAATATAGAAAGCCCAGTAATACAATCCAATCAAGATAATAACCGAGATAATAAGCCCCCTCAGCGCCCTATCATAATCAATACCAAACGCAGCTAACCCCCCCGCAATAAACCCAAAAAGATGCACATCATGAGCAACCCAAACATCAGTATTGTACAATATAGCCGAGACCTCAATCACCAACATCGATATCCCTAGAACAAAACCCGGCATCGGAATAATCATCGCAGAAGTAAACTTGAAAGGCATCAACAAAAGCAACAAAGCCAAAGCTCCAAAAACAGCCCCCGATGCACCAATAACCATGATATCTGAACCCTGATTGAATACTATATGAAGAATTCCCGAAAATACCCCAGCTAAAAGATATGACAAACCAAACTTAGTGCTACCAATCTCTGACTCAACTGCTCGCCCTATACTGAATAATGCGAACATATTAGAGACAAGATGCTGGAAGTTTAAGTGTAAAAACTGGTATGTGATAAAGGTATAGTAGCTCTTACTCATTGTGAAAATAGAGGGGTTCAAAGCGAGATCGCTGTATACCTTAACCCACATAGTGTTCGACAAAAACATGCTTCCAAAATAAATCAAAGAACACGCCATCACTGTAAAATATGTGAAAACAGGCTCACGACGCATCGACATATTGATTATACTAAGGCAAAACCCATGCTAAAAAACATGCCCAAGGGTAACTCTTTTTTCCTAGCCCTTGTCTAAATACAGGAGGTCGAGCAAGAATGAACGAGAATCTTAGACTCATTGATAACCCGAAAGTAATCGGCAGAGGAACATGGTATGACAAAGCAGCAGACGAACTTATCAAACGGGAAAAGAAGCTCAAGCGCAGCCTCGACCTAATAAGAACCGAAAGCGGTCTCGGCGCAAGCGGATACCCCCACATAGGCAGTCTAGCTGACGGACTCAGAAACTATGGCATAGCAATGGCACTGGAAGTAAGGGGATACAATAGTGAGTATATTGCATTTGCAGACGATAAAGACGGGCTAAGAAGCGTACCAACTGGAATGCCTGATGAACTAGAACAATATCTAGGTTTGAGTGTAGCTCAGATACCAGATATTTTCGGAGATTGTCACTTCAGTTTCGGAGAACACATGAGCAGTCTACTCAAACAAGCACTGGACCTAAACAAGGTCAAATACACTCCAATGTCCGCTTATAAGACCTATCAAGACGGTTTGCTCAACGACGAGATAATCACACTACTAGACAACCACGAAAAAGTAGGCAAGATCATCGAGTCAGTCACAGGACAGGACAAATTCACAGAAGCATTACCCTATTTCGTAGTATGTGAGAACTGTGGAAGAATCTACACCACATACGCCCACGATTACAATCCACAGACCCATACAATTCAGTATGATTGCAAAGGAATGGAAGTAAAAGGACGCTGGATGGAAGGCTGTGGACATAAAGGAGAGGTAGATGTACTAAGTGGAAACGGTAAACTCAGCTGGAAAGTAGAGTTTGGCGCCAGATGGCACGCACTAGACATCAGATTCGAGGCCTACGGTAAAGACATCGCAGACAGCGTACACGTAAACGATGCAATATGTCGTGAGATATTCGACTGGGAGCCACCGATGCACGTCCAATATGAGATGTTCGTAGACCGTGGAGGCAAGAAGATCAGCAAATCAGCGGGCAACGTATTCACCCCACAAGTATGGTACAGATACGGTAGCAAAGAAAGCCTAAACCTATTGATCTACAAACGATTCGTGGGCACCAAGAGCGGCTCAGTAGATGACATACCCGTCCACATGGACGAACTGGACGAGCTTGAAGACGTATACTTCGGCAAGAAAAAAGTCAAAGACGAACTCGAATACTACAAACTAACAGGACTATACGAGTACGCACACCTACTGAATCCACCAAAAGAGCCAGAAGCACACATACCCTTCAACGTAATGGTAAACCTAGCAAAAGTAGCCCCACCGGGAAACGAGGCAGAGTTCATGAAACTCAAACTCGATGAATACGAGTTCCTCAAGGAAACCGAGAAAGGCGTCGATGAAAGAATCCAAAGAGCACTAGAATGGGTCAATGACATAGAGGAAGAAGAACACGAGTCAATCGAGATCACAGCTGAACAAAAAGCAGCATTAGCAACCATCATAAAGGAACTGGAGGCAGCAGAAGACGATGACGCATACCAGGCATCAATCTTTAACGCATCAAAAGCACACGGAGTAAAGGCAAGGGAACTATTCCCAATCGTCTATCAGATACTCCTAGGGCAACCTCGTGGACCAAGATTTGGCCCATATGTTGGACTCGTTGGTAAAGAATCAGTAATCTCTGAGCTTAAGAAAGCCATCTAATAACCCAATATTTGCAATTCTTTATCATAAGCCAACCCTAACATACTGATTATGGTCATTATCCGACAATTAAAATTCAATGAATGGATAAGACCACTAAAACTCTCAGCCCAAATACTTGAGCACACCCAGCAGCCACAAAAATCAATGCTTCTATTGAAACTCCCCCTCTCCCTACTAATATTGAAAATCTATGACTCTGAAACACTTTACGTCGCAGAAGATGAGGAAAAAATAATTGGTATATGCCTAGCTCAGATCAAAGAAAAACAGCTATTGATAGAAGGAACAGCAATAGACCAAGAATACAGACGCAGAGGCGTATCTAACAAACTCAAAAAAGCAGTTGAGAAAAAAGCCACACAATTAGGCGCAACAACTTCTTTAACAATAATCGAACCAGAGAATACCCCTGCTATCAGGATGGCAAAAAAACAGGGATACCACGAGTCAAAAAAGGATAAAACTTACGAGAAAAAACTTAGTTCATAAATGTCTAAAAACTAGTCCATATCTTTTTCGTAAACTATCCAGCTATGACCACATTTCACACACTTATACCTAGTAATAATAGCCTCAGGAGATAGTGTTTTCTTATTAAAAGAAACCCTGTTAGTCTCATATGCCCTTTGACTATCACACTTTGGACAACTTTTTTTAACCGAGCTTAATGGATCAACCGATGTTTTTTCCTTATTCACCTTAAGAGGTTTAGTCATTGGGTGAGAGCTTGTTTCTGTTTCAGGGCTGTAAAAGTCCTTCAATGATATCCTACATTGGAGCGGATACTTGCATATAGGCATGACGAACCATATAGAACGAAATAATCAAAATTTGTTCCATATACAAAAATATAGGATAGAATCTAAATAAAACCAAGTTAAGAACCATTATCTCTTTGATGCCGAAACACCGCCTCGATACCATTCACGTTTATCAACATCTTGGAAAACCAAGGAAACAGCCTCATCAGGGCAACCGCAGCCCTCACAGATAGCATCAGTCACTAGCTTCGCAACACGATCCTTAGTCTCAGCATCTCTACCCTTATACCACTTAATCGTTACAAACGGCAATCAAATCACCAACTTATCACAACATCATCAAGAATAAGAAGCCTTCCCAAACCAACAAAAAATAAAACTAATCACCACCCGATACAATCAATCTAAACCAATTAATACCTGTATTACGATACAACAGAAACGTAATAACAAAACCGAGTGAAAAAAATGAGCAAAATATTCACAATCCCAGTACAACCAATAGGCATGGTGAGAAACAAACTAGGCAGAAGAAACCACAACCAATGGAAAGACACTACATCACAAATCATAATCGAACCAGCGTTCCAAGATGCATTATACAAGCTCGATGAATACAGCCATATAGAAGTAATATTCCAACTCCACGAAATGACAAGCAGCTTCCAAACACGGATCCACCCAACCGGAAACCTAGACCTCCCATTAATGGGCGCATTCGCAACAAGAACCCCCAACAGACCAAGCAGAATAGCACTAACCACCTGCAAACTACTAAACATAGAAAAAAACACCCTCACAGTACAAGACCTAGATGCATACAACAACTCCCCCGTAATAGACATAAAACCAGTTACCAAATGCCCCCAAAAAATCAAAACCCCAAAATGGCTAACAAAAAAATAAGAAAACATCACACATTTTCACACAAAAAAACCAAACCAACAGAGACCAAAACAATCAAATAACCAAGAAAAATTTTTCCCCAAAGTACCCACCAGTAGACACCAGAAGCGGCGGGCTCCATACTCAAGATCTTCATCACAAATCAGAAGGGCAAAGACATCATCGCCCGCCACCAACACAAACACAACAACCTCAATAAACATATCCATAGAAAACCCTCAAAAACCACCAACGCACACAAAAGCCATGGAACGCCCAGACAAAACAATGTACTTCCTCGACATCGCACTAAGCGTAGCCAAAAGAAGCACATGCCTCAGACGCAAATTCGGAGCAGTAATAGTCAAAGACAACACAATAGTAGGAACAGGCTACAATGGAAACGCCCGCGGAGTAGTCAACTGTAGCGAGATAGGATGCATCAAAAACATCATGAAAAGCCCACAAGGAATGGCATACGACTACTGTCCAGCCGTCCACGCAGAGGAAAACGCTATCATAAACAGCAATAGAGCAGACCGCATAGACGCAACGCTGTATATAGCAGGAATCAATCCAGACGGCGGATACACCATGGCTTTACCCTGCCAACGCTGCCAACGCAAAATAATCAACAGCCAGATAAAACAAGTTATTCTTCTGAAA
>CALGBN010000384.1 GCA_937877765.1 Candidatus Bathyarchaeota archaeon
AGACAGAGACTCAAGCGAAGATTTGGATGATCCAACTATTATAATCAATGCTAGAAATGACAATCCGTATCCCGTTAATTTACCTGTTTTCTATGAGCTGAAAATCCAGTATGGCTCATTTGATAATGATACAGTGACTGGTGTTATGATTGATTGGGTGATATCCTCATGGACTATCCCCGAAAACAGCACTATTACTCTATATGATACAAATGTAAAAGCATCTCTAACAGGTACACCAATCTACTTTACCCTTTATGATAAGACACTTAGATACTCACCAGACGATTCCACAGTCACAGAGTTAGTCACTGGAGTACTTTACCATAAAACCCAAACCACTGGATCATTCACATATAACAATATAACTTACAGTGGAGAACGAGATTTCCTTACAATCATAACCGATGATGAGGAGCTTATACTAGCTTCACATGAGGGCTATATCTATAATGTTCCCTTTTGTGGGACTGGTCAGCCTATTGCAGAATGTTATTTCAACGAGACCTTGACAATTAAAGGCATTAAAACTAGTCTCAGGGATTCCAGTAATAGTAGACTTTCAGTTTTCATAGTCTTGGATGTTATTTCTCATGAGCCTATGTGGCTAGGTAATGATGGAATTGTTTCTGATACAATATTGGGTGCGTTTGATTTTAGGGAGATTATTGAGAGTGGGCGTAGAGAGTATGTTGCAGTATCTCCTAGCGAAATAGAACTAGTTAATGTTACAATTATTCTTGGTGAAACTATTAGAGGTGAGGATGCTGAGATGTTGGATGGTTCTGAGTATCGTGGTCCTATGACTCCTTTTGTGAGATATTTCACTGTGAAGAGGATACGTGCTGATCCTTTGTATAGAGTGATTGGTGAAAGACGTGGTTGGATAGATATGTTTGGGCGATGTTATGTTTACTTTGGATGGGATGAGATATAACCAAATCAAACAAAGGACATAAACTAATCCAACAAGTTTCATGTAACAAGCATATTGAATTTCCCGCAGTATAACAAAGGGTTCATTGGGTTTTATTCTTTTTCTACATTTAACACTATTTTTATACTTAATCAAACAATGTAAACTTGACATAGTTGACAAAACGATTACTAGAAACTCTGCTGATCTGTTTGTTTTCCCTCAGTATCTCAATTATGCCCGTAATATGTCAAACCCCTCCCTACACTGAAGAATATGGATGGGCTGGACCAACATCATATGGAATAGGCTGGATGACATACGATGGAAACATCACCAGAACAATAGGGTGGCTCGAAAAACTACACACCCCCGTACAAGTAACCGGAGACATCAGGATAAAAGACAACGCCACACTCATCCTAAAAAACGTCAAGGTAGAATTCGATGAAAGCGACCAGCAAATAATAATGAACGATAACGCCACCCTACTAATAATCAACTCAATAATCTATGGCTCCTGTCTCTTATACACATCTGACGCTGCCGACGAATTAGACGGTGTAG
>CALGBN010000385.1 GCA_937877765.1 Candidatus Bathyarchaeota archaeon
GTTCATTGGTATCAGAATAAAGACTTGGTTCTTAAATTCATAAGTTTCTATTCTAGGCACGGTCATTAAAACAACTACTCAAATCATTAAAACTAGGAACAGAATACGACGTCTCAAGAGTTATTGTCGATTTTTAGATAACTTTTTTATCTTGTTCCTGTGGTTAAGAGTTGCTGAACCAGATAGGACTATGTATATATGTCAGTACCTGTAATGGTTCAAACACATCTGGGAAGAAGAAAAATGACAACGGCATACGATGTACCAGCAGACGTACTAATCAACAGTCTCTCTGGTTACTTGAAAGAGAACATTCGAGAGATCCAGCCCCCTGAATGGGCGGGCTATGTGAAGACTGGGAGCCACGCTGAAAGAGTACCCCAGAACCCCGACTGGTGGTATGTAAGGAGCGCAAGCATGCTCAGAAAACTATACATAAATGGGCCAGTAGGTGTCAGCAAGCTTAGAAAAGACTACGGCGGAAGAAAGAGGCGTGGCGTAAGACCCGCACACTTCGCAAAAGCTGGCGGTAACATCATCAGGACAATCCTGCAGCAACTAGAGCAGGCAGGTTTAGCGCAGAAAGAGGGAATCAAGGGAAGAACCGTAACAGGAAAAGGCAGAAGCCTACTTGACGCGATGTCAACCCAGCTAAAGCGCGACCTAGACAGAGAAAAACCCGAACTTCAAAATTACTAAGTGAAATCAAATGTCTTCAGACGAGGATCTAGCAGAAATAAGGAAACGCCGAATGGCAGAACTGCAAGCCCAACGTGGGCAGCAAGAGCATGCAGCGGAAGCGCAAGCACAAGCTCAGGCTGAAGCAGAAGCCCAGAAGCAAGCCCTTATGCGCAAGATTCTCACACCTGAAGCACGGCAGAGGCTCCAGAACGTGAAGCTGGTTCGACCAGACTTTGCAGCTCAGATTGAAATACAGCTACTCCAGCTGGCTCAATCTGGGAGAGTACCTTTGCCCATAACCGATGATCTTCTCAGAAAATTGCTTGAACAGATACAGAGTCAGCAGACCAAGAGAGACATCAGTATAAGGAGAGTATAAGAAAAATGGCAAGGAACAAACATTTGGCTTACAAGCTACGTCTTGCGAAAGCAGGCAAGGCGAAGAAATCAGTGCCCGCATGGATTATCGCTAAGACTAAGGGCGAGATCAGGTGGAGCCCACAGAGTAGACGCAACTGGCGAAACAGGAAACTAAAAGCATAGGAGAGAAATACGCATGTCTGAAATGGAAAGAATCTATACAGTGCCTCTGGGAAGAGCTTGGATTGCCCAGAAATTCCGTAGGGCAGAGAAAGCCATGTTTGTGCTCAGGCAGTTTACTGAGCGCCACATGAAACCCACAGAGATTATCATAGACCCAAGTGTCAATGAGGCTGTCTGGGCAAGAGGAATCAAGAACCCTCCGAGAAAGATCCGCGTCAAAATGACAAAAGACGGTGACGGTGTAGTAACCGTTGAACTCGCGGAGGCTTAAGGATGAGTACTAAACTTTACAGGATTCAGGGCGAGATCATGAAGCAGCACTTCTTCGAGCCACTGACATTCAATCTACTAATCTCCGCCGCAAAAGAGGAACATGCATTGGAGCGTGTTTACGCGGAGCTAGGCAGCCGCCACAGAGCAAAGCGCCACGAGATTACCATCGAAAATGTCTCTGAAGAAGAGGAAGAGTAAGATGTCTCAAGGTCTTCAGCAGAAAGAGAACCAGTTAAGGCAGCTGGTGACCGAGATGCGGATGATGGAGGGTACGGTTAACACTCTTCAGCAGAGGCTTCAAGTTGTACTAGCTTCGGTCTCCGAGCTACGAGTAGCAAAACAATCACTAGAAGACCTGAAAAACATCAAATCAGGAAACAACCTCCTCGTACCCGTAGGAGGAGCAGCTTTTATCAACGCCACCTTAGGTGAACTGGATAAAATAGTCATGGGAATAGGCGCTGATGTATCGGTCGAGATGACCTATGAGGACGCTCTTAAGGACGTAAATGAGCGACTAGAAGAGATGGAGAAAGCCCAAGGCTCGATAGATCAACAGCTTGGCCAGATAATGGCTCAACTTGAATCTCATCAAGCAATGGCAGAGAACTTATCCACCAATATTCAGCAAGGGGTTCAGGGATCCATCTAATGTTCGAAAAGCTCAGAAACGGACTCAAAGGCATCGTAAAAAAAATTAGTAACACCGGTTTTACAGAGAAAGACCTCGAACCCATTCTATGGGACCTACAGATGCAACTGATTGGAAACGATGTAAGCGTCGAGGTAGCTGAAAAAGTATGTACAGAGCTTAAGGAACGTTTGATCGGATCAGAGGCTCCAAGATTTGGTGATAAGAGTGATGTTGTTGAGATTGCACTAAAGGAATCTCTTGAAACAGTAATGAACGGAGAATCTCGACTGGACCTTTTAGAAAAAGTAGCAGAGTCCAAGAAACAAGGTGAACCTTACAGTATTATGTTTGTCGGGATAAACGGTACAGGTAAAACTACTACAATCGCGAAAGTAACCCATCTTTTACAGAAAAACGGATATAGCGTAGTACTAGCATCAGGCGACACCTATAGAGCTGGAGCAATAGAACAGCTAGAAGAACACGGAAGAAGACTAGGAGTACGAGTAATTCGCCACAAATACGGTTCAGACGCAGCAGCGGTAGGCTATGATGCAATTGAACATGCCCGCGCGCAAGGAATCGATGTAGTATTGATTGATACTGCTGGTCGTATGCAGACAAACCGAAACCTAATGGATGAACTCCAGAAAGTAAAACGAGTCGTTCAGCCAAAACTCACAATAATGATACTTGACAGCCTCATCGGAAACGATGCAACAGAACAAGCCATGACCTTCAACAAACACATCGGATTCGACGCAGCGATAATAACAAAGATAGATGCGGACGCTAAAGGCGGTAGTAGCCTCAGTGTATCATATCTCACAGGAAAACCTGTGTTATTTGTAGGTGTAGGACAGGGGTATGATGATCTACAGCCCTTCAATGTGGAGTGGTTCGCAGATAAACTCCTCCAAAATTAGTAAACTTTAACTAGGATTTATGGTTCGATAGGGTGAATAATATGGGACTTAACGATTTTTTCCAATCAGCAGACAGGCTTCTGCGAACACTGAGTAGACCAGACTGGAAGACCTACTGGATGAGCATCAAGATAGTCTTTGCTGGAATTGGCTTAATGGGAGCCATCGGATATATCGTAAAGCTCCTCGCGGCGGTTATCACGCCTAGTTAAAAGAAATTTATTTCTTAGTTTTCCTTGTTGTAAGGATATTTCACATAGAATAGGTACATTAGTAATACGAGGAATCCTCCTGCAACAAGTGCAACTTCCTCGAACTCCAAGAACAGTATTGATGTGTCATGCTGCTGCGCTGCGACAAATGATAGTATTGATGATATTAGTCCCATGTTTTTCACTAGCCACATACAATCCATATGGTGTTTAATATGTTTTCCCAGTTTCTCGAAGCAGTAATTCGTTCATCGTTTTAGGAATCTTAATATCTACGCGCTTGATAATGCTTGGTGCATCGGGCGTGGTCTAGTTGTCCGAAAGAAGTATAAGAACATCCCTTTACGCGGTAAAAGTTACGAATGGTCAGGAGAGGACCGTAGCCTTAATGTTAGCTGATAAAGCCAAGGTTGAAGGCTCACCGATTCAGGCTATTCTAGCTCCAGCTGAGCTAAGGGGTTACGTTATCATTGAAGCCCAGACCCCTCACATTGTTGATGAACTCATCCGAGGGATGAGACACACACGTGAAAGGGTTCAGGGAACCATCAGTCCGGACGAAGTAGACCATTACATAGAAACCAAGCCGGTTGTAGAAGGCTTAGAAGAAGGAACACTGGTCGAGGTAATCGCCGGTCCCTTCAAGGGAATGCAGGCAAGAGTTGTCCGCGTGGAGTCCTCAAAAGAGGAGGTCACCATCGAGATACTTGAGGCTGCCTTCACGTTGCCTATCACAGTCCACGCTGACTATGTCCGAGAACTCAAAGGAATAGAAGAATAATGGTAGAGAAGACTTTCAACTTCATCGTCAACGGCGGAAAAGCCACCGGTGGACCTCCCATCGGACCAGCACTTGGCCCAATGGGCGTTAACATCATGGCTATCGTCAACGACATAAACGCACAGACAGGGGAATACGATGGACTACCAGTACCAGTAGACGTAACCATTGACACAGACACCAGGGAGTTCAGCGTCAAGGTCGGCATGCTAACAACATTCGCACTGATCAGTCAAGCCGCTGGCTTGGATAAAGGATCAGGAGAACCCAATACCAAGTTCGTGGCAGACATCAGCTTTGATCAGCTGATTGGAATAGCCAAGAAGAAACGGGCGGGGATCTATGCAGCTACGCTAAAGACAGCTGTACGTGAAGTACTTGGTACATGCCAGAGCGCCGGTGTAACAGTCGATGGTAATCCCGCAAAAGAGGTTCAGGAAGCAATCAAGGCTGGAGAATATGACTCACAGCTCGTTGAGGCTGAATAAACCTTTAAAAATGATACCATGTGAGAAAGAGAGGAATCTAAATTGTCACTCCCGACAGAACAAATTATAAACGCAATCGAAAAGGCAAGAGAGGCATCGCCAGAACGAAATTTCGAGCAGAGCTTTGACCTTGCCATAAACCTACGGGAGCTCGACATGAATAGGCCTGACAACAGAGTAAACATCCGTTTCCAGCTACCTAACGGTATAGGAAAAAGGAAGGTACTCGTGTTCGCCTCAGGCGACCTCGCGCTGAGAGCAAGGAGGGCAGGAGCGGACGAAGTAGTAGAGCCCGCAGAACTTGATCAGCTTGCGACGGACAAAAAAGCAGCTAAGAAAAAGCTTGCACCATATGACTCGTTCGTCGCTGAGGCACCGATGATGCCAACAGTAGGTCGCGTAGCAGGACCAATCTTGGGACCCAGGGGAAAGATGCCCACTCCTGTACCGCCACAGGCACCCATAGACGAGATATTAGAACGCGAGCGCCGTACAATAATACTCAGAAGCAGGGACAAAGCGTTTGTCCACTGTATAGTAGGAAAGGAGGGAATGAGCGACGAGGAGGTCGCCCAGAACATCGAGACAGTCGTTAGGAACCTGACGGCTGCCACGAAGAGAGGCTTTGCGAACATCAAGACGATGTACTTGAAGCTGACCATGGGTGACAGCGTCAAGCTCGTATAGGTGAATATCATGAGTAGCCACATTCCATCCGAGAAATACGAGACCGTTCAGGAAACAGTCGAGCTAATCAATCAATATGAGATAATCGCAGCCGCAGACCTCAATAAAGTAAGCAGCTCAATGCTACAGGACATGAGGAAGCAGCTTCGTGGCAGACACAAGTTCAAGGTAGTAAAGAACACCTTGATGCGGATCAGTATGGAGGAAGCCGGAAAAGAGGGAACACAAGATTTCATTGACTCAGTCAGTGGACCAAACGTGTTCCTATTCACAAACGGCAATCCATTCAGGATCGCCATGGAGCTAGACGCCAACAAAGTCAAGGTATTCGCCAAGGCAGGGGATATCGCCATGAACGATATCGTCATGAGCGCAGGTAACACTGGGCTAAGCCCCGGACCCCTCATCGGGAAATTCGGTGTTCTTGGCGTAAGAACAAGAATTGAGGCAGGCAACATCTGGATAGCACAAGACACAACCGTATGCAAGAAAGGTGAAGAGATCAGCGAAGACCTCGCGGACCTTCTCCAGCGTATGGGTGTAAGAGCATCCGAGATGGGGCTAAGCATTAAGGCAGTCTACGAGAAAGGCGATGTACTACTAGGTGAAGACCTGATACTAGACATCGACGAGTACAAGACTCAGCTAGAGCAGGCAATTGGTGGAGCATTCCAGGTAGCCGTCGAGGCAGCCTATGTGACTCCAGAAACACTACCCACCATCATAGCGAAGGCAGTGCAGCAGGCACGTTCAGTAGCTGTGGAGGCGGAGTGGCCAACACCTCAGACTATTGAGTTATTGATTGCCAAGGCTAATGCAGAAGCCAGAGGACTCGCCAGCAAGGTTGGCGAGAAGATGGCGGACGCTTAAACCAATTTTATTTTTTTCTTTGTTAAATAATATATCTGGTTCTTACTGTATACTAGGTGTGAAGGATAGAGAACCACTACGGGATTATAAGGAGAAACGGGATTTTTCATCGACCCCTGAGCCTAGCGGTGAGCTAAAGGAAAGCGGAGATTCTCCTATATTTGTTATTCAAAAACATGATGCCAGTAATCTACACTATGATCTCAGATTAGAAGCTGATGGAGTCTTGAAGTCATGGGCTGTTCCCAAGGGACCATCCATGGATCCAAAGGTAAAGCGATTAGCAGTTCCCACCGAGGATCACCCTATGGCATATGCTGATTTTGAGGGTGTAATCCCTGAGGGTCATTATGGGGCTGGTACGGTTATTGTGTGGGACTCTGGTACATTTAGTAATACAAAGGGTGATGATGTCAATCTCTCAGATAACTTGAATGAAGGACATGCAACCATTCATTTGAAGGGCTCCAAGCTAATAGGAAACTTTGCGTTGATAAGAACAAAGCGTGGCGGAAAACGCCCACAATGGCTTTTCTTCAAGATGAAGGACGATTACACTAAACCCGGTAGTGATATTACTTCTGAGATGCCGAACTCATCAAAGACTGGACGTAGCTTGGAGGAAGTAGCTGCTGAGGAAGAACCCGCCGACTTGGGTGATTTTGAGTAGCGGTAATGCTATTTTCTCCTAGTCCCATTACATTGTATGAAGTTTGATTATCTCAGGGTAGCACAGAGCAGCGTAGATATTGGTGACCCCCATATCTGCAGTGACTCGCTTAACAGAAACAGTATAATTAACGCTGTCTATGAGCCATTAATAAAACGAGGAAAACTTGGGTACTTTTTCCCAGTGCTTGCACAAAGTTGGAGCATCGAGCCCGATGGCTTGACCTGGCTTTTCAAAATACGAGACAATGTTCATTTTCATAACGGAAAAAGTCTCACTGCACGTGATATTGTAGCCAGCATGAAACGAATAATTGACCCCTCCCTTGGCGGTGCCTTTGGGACACAGGGAGTCTACGCTAGCTATATTGGTGACGCAGCGTTTTCTGCTCCAAGAACTGAAACTTTTCAGATAAAAACAAACGAACCCATGGCTGATCTTCTGGATTTACTCTCTGAGATGCCTATTGCTCCTGAAGATGAACTTGACAAGCTTCCCAATGAATACATTGGTACTGGGCCATATCTGGTTGGATCAAGAAGACGCGGTGAATTAGTACTGGAGCTTAATCGTAGGTACTGGGGTAAGACTGGGTTCGCTGATGAGGTGGCTTTCTTTGAGGTGCCAGACTCGAAAGTTCGCTCTGAGATGGTCTTAGATCGCGATGTGAATATTGGAGCATTAATTGGCATCAATGATACTGGTTTGCATCGAGACTCTGATAGAACGCTGGTCAAGTCTCTTGAAAGTAGTCTTTGCATTATCTTCATGATGAACGCCCAAGAAGGAGTATGCAAAGACAAACGCGTCAGACAAGCTCTCAACTATGGCTTGGATATTGCAGAGGTTATCAAAGAGGTGAAGCAAGGAGCAGCAACGAGACTGAATGGATATCTTACGCCACATCACTTTGGATATAATCCTGATACAAGGCCATATCCATATGATCCAGATCACGCGAAATCACTACTAGCTGAGACGGGATATGTTGATGGGCTTAAACTTACTATTGATTTGCCGACTCGTATGCCAGATGAAGCGTTGTTGCTTGGGGAGATGATGAAGACCTATTACGCTAAGATTGGTGTGGATGTGGACCTCGTTAGCTATAGCGATCGTCCGGCGTATGCCGAGATGGTTAGGGCTAAAAAGATTCATGACCTATGTTGCTTTGACTCAAGTCCTCTCAGTACATTTAGGGTTCTCAGGGAGAAGATACACTCTGGTTTCAAGGGCCCCTGGTGGGAAGGATACAGTAATCCTGTTGTAGACAGGTTGATCGATGAGGCTCAGAAGACGTTTGAGACTGAGAAACGGGAGAAAATCTATCAACAGGTATTCCAGTTGATTCGTGATGATGCCCCTTGGCTGTTCCTGTATAGACCAACCTACTACTGGGCAGTATCAAAAGAACTAAGAGACTGGAGACCAGCATCAACAGGTTTACTCACGTTAGCTGAGTAGCCTATTCTCCATATGGCTTTGTGTCAAAGGTGAGGAACTCTATCACGTAGCCTTCTGGGTCCCATGTTAGGAATCCACGCATGTCTATGTCTCCGCTTTTCTGTGGAGGGTGATTGGTTTTTACGCCTTTCTCTGTTAGCATCTTGTACCATTCATCCACGTTTTCCACGAATACGCTGAGCATCACTGGTTTTTCTTCCTGTGGCTTCAGGTATCCTTTCTCGGAGTCTACTAGTCCGATGTGGCTGTCTTGTCCAACCTTGAATATCTTGACCCATTCTCTACCCATAACCATCTTGAACCCTAGTTTTTCGCCGTAGAACTCGACTGCTTTTTCTATGTCCTTATAGTAGGTGAATGTGATCATGCCTTCTATGCTATTCATGGATTCATCAAGCCATTATTGGATTATAAGTTACACTAGGAATAAATGAAAAAGGAAGGGGTTCTTAGAGTTTGGATAGGTTTTTCTCTATGAGGTAGAGTTTTCCGCCGTTATCAGCTATAATACCTAGGCGAGTGAGTCTCATCTGTATCATTCTTTGATATTGGGGCGGTATTTCCAGTTCCTCAAAGGTTTTAGCTGTTTCAGGTGATGTGGCTTGTTTCTTTTTGAAGATTTCAACTATCTCCATGGCTCGTTGCCGCATCATCTCGGGTGATGGCCCGCCGCTGGGGCCTCTTCTTTTTCCCATCATGGGCATGGAGCTGGTTGGCTGATCGTAGACTTCTACTGGTTTGATGTACTCAAAGTCGGCGTCGTCTATGGTGCCCTTGAACTGGCTCATGTAGAGGTTGTAGTAGAATCCCTTCTTTTCTAGGAGTTCTTCATGGTTTCCGCGTTCGATTATCTCGCCGTTGTTGATGACTAGTACCATGTCTGCTTTTCTGATGGTGCTGAGTCTGTGAGCAATTACGAAGCTGGTTCTCCCCTCCATGAGGTTCAACAATGCTTCCTGTATTTGTACCTCGGTTCTTGTGTCTACGCTGCTTGTCGCCTCATCTAGGATGAGTATCGCGGGGTTGGCGATTATTGCTCGCGCGATGCTGATTAGTTGTCTTTGTCCTTGGCTTAGGTTTCCTGCTCTTTCGCTTAGCTCTGTTTGGTAGCCTTTTGGTAGGCGTCTGATGAAGCCGTCTGCGTTTGCTAGTTTTGCTGCTGCTATGCACTCCTCGTCTGTGGCGACAAGATTACCGTATCTGATGTTATCCATGACGGTGCCGCTGAACAGGTAAACATCCTGTAGAACAATACCTAGTTTGCTTCGGAGGTAATCTTTCTTCACGTTTCTGATATCCAAGCCATCGATAGTTATCTTACCTTTCTGAATATCATAGAAACGTGTTAGGACATTGACGATAGTTGTCTTTCCCGCACCGGTGGGTCCAACCAAGGCGATTGTTTCACCGGGTTTCGCGTGCAAGCTTATGTTTTTGAGGACCGGGACATCTGGTACATACTCAAAGTCTACTTCCTCGAAAACCACTTCTCCTTGGATTTGTTGGGGGCTTACTGCGTCCTCACAGTCAGTTAGCTCTGGTGGGGTGTCGATTATCTCGAATATTCGTTCTGCTCCTGCTAGTGCTGATTGTATACTGTTGTACATGTTGGCGAAGTGTCGTAGTGGGTTTGCGAATTGTCTGCTGTACTGTATGAATGTGGCTATTGTTCCAATTGTTGCTAGTCCTTGTAGTGTCATCCATCCGCCTAGTCCTGCGACTATGGCTATATTGGCGTTGCTGAGTATACCCATGATTGGTGGTACCATCATGGCGTAGGTTAATGCAAGTACTCCTGTTTCTTTGACTGCTTGATTCATTTTATCGAATTTCTTGTTTACCGCGTCTTGTTGCTCGAATGCTATTACTACTTTTTGTCCACCTAGGGTTTCCTGTATTACTCCGTTTAGTCCACCTGTCTGTTTCTGTAGGTCTCTATAGTATACTCGTGTTCTTTTCCCGACTACGGCGGTAAATATTATCATCAATGGGAATACTATGAGGCTAGCGAGTGCAAGCCAGACATTTAGGCTGAACATTAGGACGATGATTCCTACCAGTGTCAAAAGGTTCTGAACTAGTTGGGTTACGTTCTGTGTTAACAAGGCTCCTATTGCGTCGATATCGTTTGTGAGTCGGCTCATTAAGTCTCCTGTCTGGTTTTTATCAAAGAAGCTTAGTGAGAGAAGCTGCATGTGCTCAAAGAGCTCTTTTCTCATCTTCATTAGGCTGCCTTGACTTATACCTGCCATGATTACGCTGTTTACACCTGCTACAAGCGTCGTAAAAACGTATACACCAGCAAGCATAAGGGAGATTCTTAGTAATCCATCCAGATCGCCTAGGACAATATACTTGTCTATTGCGACTCCCTGAAAATAAGGTCCAGCTAACCCTACCAAACTACTGGCTACAGTGGCTAAAACCACGAAAGCAATCTTAACCCTGTATTCTTTAAAGTAGTTTAGGAGTCTTAGGGTAGTTCCTTTTGCGTCTTTAGCTTTCTCGATGTTGCCCATTCCTCTTGGTCCGCGTCTATGCATTCCGGTTTGTGGTTGTGCCTCTTTCTTGTTGTCAGAATTTTTTCCGCTCATTACTGGGCACCTCCGTCGCCTAGTTGGCTGTCATATATTTCCTTGTAGATTGGGCTGGTTTGTATAAGCTGGTCGTGTGTTCCCTCTGCCGCTATGTTACCGTCGTCAAGTACTATTATCTTGTCCGCGTTTAGCACTGTGCTGATCCTTTGTGCGATAATGAAGCTGGTCCGGTTTTTCATTAATTCCTCAAGTGCTTCTTCTATCTTGATCTCTGTCTCGACGTCAACAGCGCTTGTGCTGTCATCTAGTATGAGGATTGATGGTTTCACTAGGAGTGCTCTTGCGATAGCGATACGTTGTTTCTGTCCCCCACTTAGATTTACTCCTCTTTGTCCAACATTTGTATCGTATCCTTCTGGGAAACCTATGATAAACTCATGGGCTTGAGCTGCTTTTGCTGCTTCTATGACCTCTTCGTCTGTTGCTTCTGGTCTTCCGTATCGTATATTATCTCTAATTGTTCCTGAGAATAGTATTGCTTCCTGTAAGCTGATTCCAATATGTTTTCGTATACTCTTTGGTTCAACGTCTCTAACATCATAACCATCTATGAGCACTTTTCCATCTGAGACATCATAGAACCTTGGAATAAGATGAATTAAACTGGATTTACCGCTTCCTGTTGAGCCAAGTATTGCTACTGTCTCACCGGGCTCAGCAGTAAAGTTGACGTTATGTAGAACAGGGTCTCCACCGTCCTCTCGGTAACTGAATGAAACGTTTTTGAACTCTACTCTTCCCTTGACTTCTGCAAGTTGAACAGCGTCTAGTTTTTCTTTTATTTCAGGTTCATTGTCAAGAACTTCCATTATCCGTTTGGCTGATGCTTCGGCGAAGCTGATTTGACCAGCCATCATTGATAACATCATTATTGGGAACATGGCGCTGAAGACATAGTTTGTGAATGCGATTATTGTCCCAACTGTAGTTGATCCTTGAATTACCTGTATTCCGCCAAAGTATATTATTGCGACAATTCCAGTGTTCATAATGAGAAGAGTTAATGGAAATAGTACTCCAATAAGCTGGTTTACACGTACGGATATATCGGTGAGTTCTTTGTTCGCGGACTTGAAGCGGGTTCCTTCATAATCTCTTCTCACGAATGCTTTGACTATTCTAATACCTGAGAGATTCTCTTCAAGTACTTGGTTCAGTTGTTCAAGTTTTTCCTGAGTCTTGGTGAATAATGGCTGAAGTTTTCTAATGAACAGAGTGATGAAAACTCCCGTTACTGGCATGAGAATAAGGATATATTTTGTTAACTGTGGATTTGTAGTCCACATTATGCTCAGGCTAATTATTGCCATCAACGGTGCTCGTGTGAACATTCGGAGAGTCATTGTCATCATCGTTCGGATTTGGTTTAGATCGCTTGTGAGTCTCGTTAATAGTTGACCACTAGATAGGTCGTCTAGGTTTCCAAAACTGTATGTCTGTATTTTCTTGAATATGTCCTCTCTCAGGTCTGCCTCAAATCCTCTGGAGGCTTTTACTGAGAAAATTGTATTACCTATCATCATCGTAGCGCTAAGGATGCTAGCACCTATCATCATGAGACTGGTTCGTAGTACAATATCCATGTCTTGGTTTCCAATCCCCTCGTCTACTAAGGTCTGTACCATTCTCGGGATTGACAAGTCTAAGACTACTACTAATCCAAGGAAAATTATTGCAAGAACGGCTTCTCTAGTGTAAGGTCGAAGATATCTAAAGGTTCGTTTTAATTCACTCATTTTGTCTCTTGTCCATTTTTTCTAATTCTATTATTGTTTCATCGAGAATGTGTTTGAATTGATCAACGTTCTCTATTTCATCATATATTTCTTCGATACGGTCTAATAGGCTACTAAAACTCTCGTATACTTCTTCAGGCATCCTCCTGAATAGCCTCCAGTATACTTTACGCATATTTGTACGCCCTTTTCTGATTCCTCTATGTTGGTCTCTATGTGCATCCAGTTCTTCTTCACCCTTTTTTGTAAGGATAAACCGTTTTAGACTTGGATCGCTGTCTTCACTGGGCTCGATTAATCCATTTTCATGAAGGCTATTAAGAAGTGGATATATGCTGCCTGGGCTTGGTTTCCAATCAGCATAGTACTCGATCTCTTCAGCGATCTCGCTCCCTGACATCGGCTTCTCCTTTAGGAGAATCATTGTAATAGGGCGTAACATGCCTCTTGGGACTCCAATATGTTTTTTTCGGTGTCCGCGGAACGTTCTCATTATTGTTTTACTCCAATATCGAATATGATATCGATTTCGATATCGAAAGCGATACTGGTTTATAAAGATATCTTTAAACTAGTTTCCTTCCCAACGCTCTCTAAATGTAATTTCAGAGACTTTAAAACGGGTCTCTTTTTCCTTTGGATCATCCGAGAAACCAATGGGCAAAATAGACTCAACCATTAACCCATCAGGAACTCCCAAAGCTTCAGAGACCAAGTTGGGATCAGATGGTGTATAGGTTACTGTAGCTAATCCCCGTTCCTCTATTGCCAATACCATGTATGCAATACTCACCCATAAACTAGGTTTATAGTTTGGAGCCGAGGTATCTCCAACAACCACTATCAATACAGGAGCCTCTGTCAGATTGGGCTTTGATGGACTCAATCCTTTCTCATTATACCATACTTTCCTTTCTGGACTGAGATTATCATAGAATCCTCTCTCCCCAGCTTCCGCTGATTCTCTGATATTCTTTTTCATTTCAGGGCTTTTTACAATGATAAAGCGCCATGGCTGTCTATTACTTCCACTAGGTGCCTGTCTGGCGGTCTCAAGAATGCACTCGATGTCCTCGTCTTTGATTGGTATGAGTTTGAATTTTCTCGCTGTCTTTCGTTTGGTTGCTAGGTCTAGTATGGTCATGACTATGCTTAGACATAGAGATGATAAATCGTTTAGGTTTGAGGAGATTCTTTTCAATACATTTGATTAATTAATAGAACCTAGTATATATGGCGCTTTTTCCAGGTTAAACGCCTTATATTATCTTTGATTTCTCCGATGCTCTCGGATGAAGAAAGAGATCAAACTAGTAAGATACGTGTATAGACTCATCTTCACGATATACCAGTCATTGAAGAGAACACTGCTTCCTTCCCAGTTCAAATCAGAGTAGCTATGACTGTAAACAAGAGTCAAACCAACCAAACTGAGAACGAGTACAATCAGTTTTCCGTTTGTTATCCTGTTTAACAGCCCCTCATGATTAGAATTTACTGGAATAGATCTTGGTTTCACTTCTCCCGGAGCAAATGGGCAAGCATTATTAATCATCTTGATACCTCCCAAATATCTCAATTGCGAGTTGGGTTGGCTGCATCAACTGTTCTGTTGCGTTTAGTTGAATGCCTCTTTCTCTTGCTTCTGATTCTAGTATGTTACGGCATGATGACTGTAAGTGGCATGATTTGCAGTTTCCCTCATAGAGATACCAAATTTTTAGACCGTTGGATTTACTCAGACTTACTATCACAGGGATATCATAGGCTGGGCTATGTGCATTCATAACGCCCTCTACAAGATTCACGGTTTTTATCAACAAGTTGTTGGTTTCAGCAGCCTCCATGAATGCCTGCTCAACTTTTTTGTCAATAATTTGGTATGCCTTATGTATCGCTTGTCTGCTGATTCCAAGTTCGCGTCCAATATCTGATTGGGATAGATTATGCCGCCGAAGTTCCCAGATTCTTGTCTCTCTGGGCGTGAGATACCCTACTCGAAAAGTCAACCCCGCTCAGGTAAACCTTTGTTTGTTGACGTTTAAAATAATTTGCAACACGGATGTTATAATACGAGCTCCTCCCATTGCGCCAACAATCATGAATAATTTACCATCTTTTTCAATGACCGTTGGTGACATGGAAGAAAGCATTCGTTTACCAGGCTGGATGGCGTTAGCCTCGTAGGTGACTAATCCCACAGAATTAGGAGCACCAGGCTTTGTGGCAAAGTCATCCATTTCGTTATTCATCAAGAATCCTGCGCCATCAATAACTACTTTAGAACCATAACCAAAATTAATAG
>CALGBN010000386.1 GCA_937877765.1 Candidatus Bathyarchaeota archaeon
TAGTACTCAACAACAACGTACTAGGGATGGTGGCTCAGTGGCAGAGGTTATTCTATGACAGGAGATACAGCGCTGTGAAGCTCAAGGGTAACCCTGACTATGTGAAGCTGGCTGAAGCCTATGGGGCGGCTGGAGTACGTACTCAAACCCTTGATGACTTTAGACGTGAAGTGAAACGTGCGATAAAGGCGGATGTTCCAACTGTGATCGATGTTCCCATAGACCCTGATGAGAACGTAATGCCAATGATCCCTCCAGGACTCGGGTTAAAAGACACTCTTTGGAGAGCAGATTAATGGCAATACACACGGTTAGTTTCCTAGTCGAAAACAAGGCAGGAGTCTTGTTCAACGTCACTAATCTGTTCAGACGCAGGGGATTCAACATTGAATCCATCGCAGTCGGAACCGTACAGGACCCCAAATACAGTAGAATGACCATCAGCGTGGACGCGGATGCCAAGACTTTGGCAAACCTAGTTGAACAGCTTGAGAAGATGGTTGAGGTAATCAAGGTCAAAAGACTTGACCCTCTGAGAACCATTCAGCGAGAGATGCTCTTGGTCAAGTTAAGCACACAGGACCCTATTGCACGAGAAGATGCTTTGAAGTACATCAATAACCAGCACGGACTCGTACTGGACATAGATGATGATAACATAATGGCGGAGGTCACTGGATACCCCGGTGAACTTGACGAGTTCTTAGAATATGTTAAAAGCATTGGAATCGTGGAGTTGTCACGAACAGGAATAACCGCCCTCGAAAAAGGACGGCTCAAACTATAAAGGTGAATAAAAAATGAAAGTATATCACGACAAAGATATTGACGGATCAATATTAGACGACCTAACAGTAGCCGTACTCGGCTACGGAAGCCAGGGCAGAGCCCAGGCACTAAACATGAGGGACAGCGGAGTAAACGTCGTCCTAGGTCTCCGTGAAGGCGGGAAAAGCTGGAAGAAGGCAAAGGAAGACGGCTGGGAGCCCATGACGCACCTTGAGGCAGCCGAGAAAGCAGACATTGTGTTGATGCTTATGCCCGACATGGCTCAGCCAGTGGTCTGGGGTGAAGAGGTAAGCCTCGCAATGAAGAAAGGCAAGGCACTACAGTTTGCCCACGGATTCAACATCCACTTTGGTGAGATCAAGCCACCGGAAGACATTGACGTTATCATGGTTGCACCAAAGAGCCCCGGACCTGAACTCAGGCGACAATACGAGGCAGGTTTTGGCGTGCCATCACTGGTCGCAGTCCATCAGGACGCATCAGGCAAGGCACTACAGAAGGCACTAGCCATAGCAAAGGCAATCGGTAGCGGTAGAGCAGGTGTTCTTGAGACCACATATCAGATTGAAACCGAGACAGATCTATTCGGTGAGCAGGCAGTTCTCTGTGGAGGCGTAGACCAGCTCATACGGAGGGGTTTCAAGGTGTTAACCGAGGCGGGTTATCCACCTGAGAGTGCCTATTTTGAGGTATGTAACGAGCTCAAACTCATCGTAGACTTGATCTACACGAGCGGCATCAGCGGGATGTACCGTGCAGTCAGTGACACCGCAAAATGGGGTGGAATGACCATCGGCCCTATGATCATTGACGACCATGTCGAGGAAAACATGCGGAAAGCCTTGAAGGCTGTTCAGGATGAGAGCTTCGCCAAGGAATGGATCGCTGAGAGCAAATCAGGAGCCAAGAAGTTCGATGAACTCATGGCTGAATGTGATGCTTTGGAGATCGAGAAGGTCGGCAAAGAGATCCGCAAGATGAGTGGACTAGAGAAATAATTTCTCTATTGCCCCTCTTTTTATCATAATTTTTCTTTTCTTGTGAATAGATAGAGTCCTATTACAGCGATTACTGCGAGTCCACCACTGTAGAGGCTTGACGCCCAGAGACCCCAACGCTCCCACAGGCTACCAACGATACTATTGGCGAAAAAGAAACAAGAACCCACCACAAGATAATATACGCCATAAGCGGTTCCTCGAAGGCTGCTGTCGACGTATTTTGGTATCATGGCTCGTTGAACCGTTTCAACCACACCCATGTAGAGCCCGAAGACAGCTGCAATCAGGTACGCAAAAGGCACATTCAGAGGGGAAACAGCGAGGAGGGCGGCTGTAGCCGTGAACGCAATGTATCCTAAGAGAAGTACTTTCTCTTTCCCTATCTTGTCACTGAGTCTACCGGCGGGAATAGCGATAGCTGTGTGGGTGACGTTCACTACGGCGTAGACAATGGGAACCAGTGCATCGTTTACTCCCATCTGTTTCGCGTTTAGGAGAATGAAGCTATAGTTGAATGCGCCTAGACTGAATACGCTGACAACGATAAGCAGCTTCAAGTATTGACCCTGTAAAACCTCTCGTAGGCCAGAGAGGAAACGGAAATCCCGGGTCTCAGAGCCTATGATCTCTTTGACTCCAAAGAGGATTACAAATAACGCTATTGTACCGGGTACAAGTGAAAGATAGAAAACGCCTCTAGCTGTCCAGCCAAGCCACACCATCACTGCAGTAGCCACTAATGGTCCAACTATTGCCCCAAGCTGATCGAGAGTTCTGTGGAGTCCGAAGGCTGCTCCTTGCTGGTCTTTTCTTACAGAGTCGCTGATTAATGCGTCTCTTGGGGCTGTTCTTACTCCTTTGCCGACACGATCCAGGACTCTGATGCCGAGTACGTGGCTTACTGTGGTTGATAACGCGAAAAAGGGTTTGGCGAGGTTTGATAACCCGTAGCCGATGAGAATGAATATCTTGCGTTTCCTGAACTTGTCGCTCATTATACCGCTGACAGCCCGGAGTATGTAACTGAGAGATTCAGCTATTCCCTCGATTAAACCCAGTGTAGCTATGCTTCCTCCGGGAAGATTCAATATGTATACGGGAAGGATGCTTAGGACCATCTCGCTGCTGAAGTCTGTGAAGAAGCTTACGTAACCTAGTCTGATGACGTTCTTGAACTCGTTTTCCTCGCTCAAATTGAATGCCTACAGATGAGAGACACCACAAGGATATACGCTTTTCAATTCAAAGACAAGGTAAACTGTATGAGGCGAGAAATGTATACGCTGGGTATTGTAGCGCCTGTTTTCTTCGCCTTGTCAGTGATCATCCTCGGAGCAATCAAGCCAGAGTATAGCCACATCTACCATACGATGAGTGAACTTGGAGAAATCGGAGCAGTAACAGCTCAACCAGCGGCAATAGTCTTCATTGTATCTGGTCTGATGATTATTGGGTTCGGCTACATTGTTCAAATGGCTGTCTCTTATACACATCTGACGCTGCCGACGAATTAGACGGTGTAGATCTCGGTGGTCGCCGTATCAT
>CALGBN010000387.1 GCA_937877765.1 Candidatus Bathyarchaeota archaeon
GCCGCCGCCTGGAACAGCCGAGCAGGCGGAAGAACGCGTCAAGGAAGGCTACGACTGCAAGGACTGGTACCTCTGCTTCAAGAAGCTGTGATCGCGATGCCGTGCGTGTCTCCCGATGGGAAGCCGACTTCAAGCGGTATGGCTACCCTAGAGGCGGTTAAGGGCGGGGCATCGACCCCGAAAGCTATAAGCGACGCCACGGGGCAGCCGCTGTTCCGGGTAAGGAGTGGACTAAGGGAGCTTGTACGCGCAGGTTTCCTGGAAATGTCTGACGACAGCTACCTTCTCACCTCTGTTGGAGAAAGCGTTCTCTAACCATACACCCTTTTTATTTAATACAGAGGATTTTGATTATCTTTAGTCTCCAGGTTTCTATCGTTTTTATCGTCTAGTTCTGCTTCAAGCAGCCTCCACAAGCGTACAAATCCTCAGCCATCAAGACACCAACTATCCAAATACAGCCTCCAAGCCACCCAGAGACTCCCAGGATCACCCCTATCACGCCGCCCAGCGCCTTTCCCCGCCACCAGATCGATAGCCCACGCTACAGACCCGCCTCCAGCCGCCCCAGCTGAACCAGGTTAAAACATATACACGCAAACACCAGCTTCACCCGGACACGACTAAGCCGGGTAACCAGCACATGGCCACCGCCGAAGACACGCTTGATCACCGCGAAGGGACGCTCACCCGGCGCCCGTTTCCTGTTAATCCGCCTGTTCCTGAGCCGATCCCAGATACTCAGCGGGTGGCCCCGCGACGCCCTCTTCATCGTCGCATCCCATCCCCTCGGCTTCACGCCCTGGTACCCCTTGTCCCGGTAGACAACCTCACCGGGAAGGCTGAGGTCGACTCGGCTGTCATGGACGTTAGCAGGCGTAGCCTCCAATGCCCTGATCAACCCATGCATGATATCCATCTTCGCGTGCAGCTTGTACCCAAAATACGACTTGTTCCCCTTCTTACTCCAGGCCCCGTCCTTTGAACGACGAGTCTTTGCTTCCTCGCCACGGGGCTCCTCGGCCGGTGCGTGACCCGGATCCGCTGTGATGAACGACGCATCCTGCACCACACCCTTCTTGACTCTCAAACCCTTCTCGTCGAGCTGACGCTGCAGCTCAGCCCACACCAGCCGGTCCCGGCCCGTCTCGGCTAAGCGCTCCCTGAACCTCCACACCGTCGAGTAGTCAGGCGCCTTCTCGGGGAACCCGAGGAACCGCTGGAAGCTCAGCCGGTCATCCACCTGGCGTTCCAGCTCGGGGTCGCTGAGCCCGTACCATGCTTGTAGGACAAGCATCTTAACCATAATCACGGGATCCGTGTTGGGTCTGCCTCCCATGGGTCCCCGGTTGTCGTATATTGGCTGGATGATGGGTTTGAACGCCGTCCAGTCGATGAGGGGGTCCACCTCGGCGAGCCTGTCACCGTTTTTCTTGACGTTCTGGTAGGCTTTTCTGAGCATATATGATCTAAAAGAGTCCATGGGAATCCATGGATCAATGAGATCTATAAACCTACCCGAGGGGGTGGAAAACAGGGTAAAAACACAGGTAAATAAAAATTCTCAAAGAGGAATTAATTACATATTTTGAGGAAAACCCCAATAAACATTAACCGCTTGTATATTTGGTTAATTGGTTTCCTTGTTTTATTATTGGGTCCTAAATGGGTGAAGGCCCCCCCGCAGGGTGATTGAATGCGTGAATTTATTCTTGTGTTGTGTTGCGCCAGAACCCCTTTCTGCCCAACCATTTACCGAGGTAGACCAACCCAAGCATGATGGGTACTTCCCAGAACAGCCCCATGGTGGTGCCGAGTGCGGCCTGGCTTCCCAGCCCGTACAGGCTTATGGCTGTTGCTATGGCTATCTCAAAGTGGCTAGAGGACCCGATCAAGACGCTGGTGATGGCCTCCGGGTAGGCAAGTCCAGCCAGCCGGGTAACAAGCAAATTATAGCCGACTACCACCGCAAACCCAAACAGCAAGGATATGGACATCTTCACCATAAAGTTGGGGTTATTCAACAGTACGTCTCCATTCATGGAGAACAGGATGATAAGCGTGGTTAACAGCGCCAGTATTGATACACACCCCACAGCGGGCCTATAAGTAAACTCGAACCACTCTTGGCCCTTGTTCCTCACTAGATAGTTCTTCGAGAAGTACCCGATTATTAGGGGTAGCCCGATGAATACGAGTATCGAGATGATCAACAACCCCCTATCTATCCGTATGTTCTGAAGACCCGTTAAAAGGGCGACAACGGGGGCGTACAGCACTATTATTGTAACGGTATTCAGGCTGGTGTTGATGATGTTCTGCTCCTGGTTGCCTTCAGCCAGTGAGCCCCATACTAATACCATGACCGTGCATGGACTGGAGCCAAGCAGTATCGCTGCGACTATCAGCTGCTCGTAGCCAGCCAAGAAATATTTTGCGAGATAGGCGGTTACTAGGGGCGCGACGACCCAGTTTAAGAAGGTGGTCAGTATAATGGGCTTTGGATTTCTCACCAGTTTCTTGAGTTCAGACATCTGGAGGTTGAGCAGCGCCGGGTACATCATCAAGAACCAGAAAGACACCTATCGGGACCGATATTCCCCTTACTTGCCAAGCATCAAACGTCTGCCCCAAGATGGGGAAATACTGGGACAGAGCTATTCCTATCCCCATACATGCCAGGACCCAGAAGGCCAGGTATTTCTCGAATACGCTTAGATGAACGTGTTCTTCTGGCATAATAGCTCTCCTCCGACCAGACACATAAACATATTTAAATATATTTATACCATTCGTTTATTTTCGGACGATCAGAACTCAATTGGAGAATTATTCGTTACACCGTAGCTGAAGCTACCAACTAGAAACGAGGCCGCCCAACCCATGCCACGATTCCCCCAACCATCAAATCTACCTCATGCTCCCTGGCGATCCCCATCAAATCGTCGTTGACATCCGTGTTTCTTGCATAGATCGTTTCCAGACTAAACTGTTCTGACAGGAACTTCTTGGCCTCCTCAAGCAGATCAAGACTTCGTGACCAACTCCCGGTAAACGTTTACAACAACCGGGTTTGAACCATTTCGGATAGCTATTTTCTCGGCCTTTCTTAACGCCTTTTTAGAGTGCTCAGAGCCGTCACGACCGATTGGTATCGTTTTCCATATGCTGGACTCATCAGAAAGGGAATAACATATAAAAATTTTTAAATATGTTTATGTGGTCGGGTTACGATGACGATATGGATTCAAAAAAACAGTTAGAACTGTCTCTTATACACATCTGACGCTGCCGACGAATTAGACGGTGTAGATCTCGGTGGTCGCCGTATCAT
>CALGBN010000388.1 GCA_937877765.1 Candidatus Bathyarchaeota archaeon
TTTTTTCAAGCAGAAGACGGCATACGAGCTGTAGAGAGGTCTCGTGGGCTCGGAGATGTGTATAAGAGACAGGGATATACGGGGTGTTCGCCCAGAACGGCGTCAGCAGGGTGCTGTCGCTGCCCATGAGGGAGGCGAAGGTGGCGGCTTGACCCGGGAGAAGCCGTACTACCTGAGGCAGCCCTGGGACGTGCTGTTCAGGGAGAACAAGCTGGAGAAGGTTTCGCCTTGGAGCGTGAACCTGGTGCTGCTGTTGACGACTCTGCTGGAGGAGATGGAGAAGGCGGGCATCGACTTCAGGCTCGCCGGCACGGCCATCCACAGCAGCGTGCTCATCTACCTGAGGAAGGCGGAGCTGTTGCTCAAGATGGAGGAGCTGCCCAAACCAGAGAAAAATAAGGATGACGTATATCTTCCCCCCGCGTTACCCCTACCTTTCAGGTTTGAGCACACTACCACAACAGTCAATGACCTCATAGAGGCACTGGAAAGAGCGCTCACAGAGCGTAGCCAGACAGCTAAACCAAACCTTCCAACATTACCCTTACCCATACCAGATTTCCTAGACGCAGAGGATTACCTATTGGAGATCGAGAATCGTAGTGACTCCTTGTATGAGGAAATTAAATGGAGGTATGACAGTAATGGTGCGGTCAGGCTTACGGAACTCATATATGGCTTGGATTTCCTTGAGGTAGTCCGCATATTCATGATGTTACTCTTCTTGGCTCAGAGGATGAGGATAAATCTCACCCAGAGCGAGGAAGAGATAGACGTCAATATCACAGTCATGGATCAAGAGGAGGAAACACAGGATGAGTAGAAAAGAAGACCTAATGGAGCGAAGACTCCAAGACCTAGAGGCAGCACTCTACTCGGCTGGAAGACCCCTCACCGTTGACGAGATCAAGCCCGTTATCAAAACAAGAAGCGATAAAGTTCCCTACAAAGTAGCATCAGCTCTACGAAAGCGGTACAATGCCCGAAACAGGGCACTGGAGATAGTTCGTCTACAGGATGGACGCGTCTCAATGCAGCTAAAGGAGAACTATGATGACTTCGTAAAGCAGTTCAACAATAAACCACTGCTTAAGATGGGCCCATTGAAGACCCTAAGCTATGTGGCTTTCCATCAACCGGTTGACCAGAGGCAGGTTATCGCGGATCGAGGTAGCCATGTTTACAGTCATTTGCGGATGATGGAGGACATGGGATTGATTCACAGAGAACGAACCGAGGAACGTAGCTTCATTATTACGACTACGTCTTTCTATGGTGACTATTTTGGGTTCAGTCATAACCCTGAGAGGAGTAAGATACAGTTGAAGCAAGTATTCAGAGACCTGAAGATTACCAAACTAGAGAATGGAACACTCGAAAACCTGTTCAATGGGGTTATCGAGGGACTTGATGAATTGGACGAGTTAAAGGAGGGCTTAGCAGACTCTGGGGATGGGCTCACTCAAGGGCTTCCTCAGTATGCGGGTTCCTCCGACAACGGTTCTAAGTAATACCCTTCCCGGACGTTCCTCTTTTACCTCACCGATTATACAGGCATCCTTACCATACTTTGTAGCCTTAACCGCCATTAAGATAGCATCCGCATCACTGGGGGATACCACCATCACTGCTTTTCCCTCACAGGTAACCTCCAACGGGTCCAAGCCAAGCATATCAGATGCAGCCTGAACACTTTGCTTAACAGGAATACTACCTGAATCTAACCAGATACTGACCTCAGACTTTTCAGCAATATCATTCAGAGCCATAGCCATACCACCACGAGTACAGTCCTTCATGGCTTTCACATCACCCGCATCAATAGCCGCCCCAATAGTTTCATGGATTGGCGAGACATCGGATAAAAGCTCTGTCTCGAAGCTGAGTCCTTCCCGTTTGGACATTAATGCTATTCCATGATCTCCTATGGTGCCTGTGATAATCACCTTATCACCTGGTTTTGCTTGACTATCAAGAATTCGTTTTCCCTTGAGGATTCCAACGCCTGTTGTGCTGATGACCATGCCGTCAAGACTCCCCTTGGGCATCACCTTGAAGTCTCCAGCGATGATAGCGACATCTGCTTCTTTTGCTGCTTCGTTCATTGAGGAAACTACGCGTTTGAGGTCATCCATGAGGAAACCTTCCTCAACAATGATGCTATCAAGAATCGCAACTGGTTCAGCACCCATAACTGCTGTATCATTGACTGCGCCACATACTGCTAGTCGTCCAAGGTCTCCCCCGGGGAAGAATATAGGGTCTACTGTGTGTCCGTCTGTTGATAATATTACCTCGTAGTCGCCTACGCGGATTGATGCGCCGTCATCAAGAGCATCTAAGGAGATTCCGTCTCGTGCTTGGCGTTTCTCAAAGAGCTTTAGGAATAGTTCATGTATCAGCGTATCCTCTGTGCTGCCGCCTGCACCGTGGCTAAGCTTTACGACTTCATCGCTCATTTCTACTTTCATCTCGCTTGGCGTGTCTTATAGGTATCGATAACGAGTCCTTTTTATACTGCTTCCTTTTCATAGTGACAGAATAAGAGGAATAACGCTTTGGCATCTGTCTCTTATACACATCTCCGAGCCCACGAGACCTCTCTACATCTCGTATGCCGTCTTCTGCTTGAAAA
>CALGBN010000389.1 GCA_937877765.1 Candidatus Bathyarchaeota archaeon
ACAGGTATCGATGTTGTTCAGATACCTGGAGAGGAAATGCGTAAAGGTATGGGTGGAATCCACTGCATGACCTGCCCAGTATTAAGGGTATAAAACCCCAAATATTTTCTTGGATTTTTTTCCCTAATCTTCGTCCTCATCGCCGTAGATGAGCTTCATATCCTCGAAAGTGAGTTTTTCGCCGTTCTCCATTTTCTTGATGGCTGCTTGTTTCATGGCTTCTGCTCGCTGCTTTACATTCATCTTACGTAGTTCGGCGTGTTTGAGGTCTGATGCTTTAAGTCCGTCTCTCATGGCGTTGATGTCTGGCATTATGATGTTGAGTTCTCCTTTGATGTTCTCGACTTCCTTTATCTTCTCAACATATCTGCCATGAACCTCGTCAGCACGTTTCTTGTCTTTGTCAGCCTGTTCGTAGAATAGTATCATGCGTTCATGATGTTCTTGGCTTTTCTCTGCGAGTCCATTAATCTCCTCACGGAGAGCATTGATCTCTTCAAGGGTACCCTTCCTCTCTTTGAGATAATCCTGTTTCTTATCCTGTTTCTGCTCGATTCCCTTGAACTCATCAAGAGTCTTGCGGAGGTCTGCTGCACGTTGGATGAGCTCATCTTCCCTTCCAAGCATCTCCTTTGTGGGTGTGGTCATGACCTCCCATTCGATGCGTTTCAGGTCTTCTTGTACTTGTTTCTTATTGGGTAATCCCTTATATTCTTCTCTGATGGCACGGTTTGCCTGTGCTAGTGTCTGATTTTTTTCGCTGAGATCATCAAATAATGGTCCAAGACTCTGTTTGATCTCCTGTACCTTGGAGTTGATCCTGTCGCGTTCACCGCGGTGTTTCTGTGCCTGATCCCTTGCTGCTCTCGCTGTCTTATTGAGGCGGTCTCTTTCTTCCCTGAGCTTTTTTATCTGGTTAAATAACTCGTTGCGGGTATTCCTTAGCTCCGCTGCCTGTGCCTCAAGTTCATCTAGTTTCTTTTCGTCGATAGACATATGGAAGTGCACCGTACAGGTTTTTGTCTAATGCCTAGAGGATATGATACTTATCTAAAAGGGCTTCTATGTACTGGTATCATATGTTTTTAGTTACTTTATTAGTGTCAGTACCTCTTCACAATGTATGAAAGTAATTGGAATATTAGCCGGTCCACGACGAACAGGAAACACGGCTCGACTCGTAGAAGAGGTATTAGCTGGAGCAAAAGACGCTGGGTACGAGACGCATCTTTTCTATATGAGCGAAATGGATATCAAACCCCTTGAAGCCGATGAAACGGGCTATGTTTACCCCGATGATGACTTCACTGAACTAATGCCATATCTTGAATCAATGGATGTATTCGTACTCGGTTCTCCAATCTACTATGACCATGTAAGTGCACGAACCAAGATACTGATTGACAGACTCTACTACTATAGTACAAGCCATGGAGCTGAATACAGGAAACTCATACCCGACGGAATCAAATTTGTCGGCGTATTCAGTTGTGGCTGGGACAACCCCAACGTATATGGTGAGGTCGTTGAGTGGCTTGAGGAACGTATGAGTCACTACTGGAACATGGAGCCTGTGGGTTCTTTGAAGGCATATGGGACAGGAAGAAAACCTGCTTCGGAGAATAAGGAGTTATTAAAGAAGGCTAGGGCTCTTGGTGAGAGTCTAGTCTGATTGTAGCTCGATGTTTACACTGGGGGCACATTTAATGGTGTTTCCCACGTAACATTTCCCTGCCTCTTCAAGAAGTCCCTCGATGGTCTCTGGGCTAAGTTTTGCGTTTATCTTTATACTCGTATTATATTCAACGCATCGGCTTGGGTTTCTAGCACTCTTGTTATTTACAGTGATCTCAAATCCATCGTGTTCAATGTTGTTTT
>CALGBN010000390.1 GCA_937877765.1 Candidatus Bathyarchaeota archaeon
TAAAATTTGGATTTTCCAAATATTATAATTTTTATTAAACTCAATCAATTCATTATATATTCCTGGCTTAACTGCTATTTTTTCTATTTTGTTTGTCTTGGGGTTTTTAAATTCTATATATTCGGTTTTTCTTCAGTTTTCGTATGCGTGATGGTCTTCTGGTTTCCGCATTCCTAATATTATCCGGGATCTTGATCATTAACGCTTCAGCGGATTATCCGAGTGAAATAATATCGAATGGTGGAGACCCAGTTTACAGTTGTAAGACAATCGCCGATTTGTACTCCGAGTCAAATCTAGTAATCAGAGGCAATCCAGTAAACATAGAGATATATTACCAGAATACAGTTGACGCAACATATCAGATAGAGGTGCTTGAAGTATGGAAAGGCACCTGTGAAGAGTTCATTGAAGTATCTACCGCAAACAAGGGGTTTCTGAATAAACATTCACCAACTTTATCTGAGGAGGATCTGGAACAGTGTGAAGTCATACTTTTTCTATCAAAAAACAAGCTGGAGACAAGGGTAATTGATGTTAACCGAGGCTTTTTCGTAATAAACAATGACGTTATCTATAGCATTGGGGTTATTGATGAGGATTTTAAAAGCTTAACAAATGGACTGCATGACCCTTACATCTTAGATGACTTCAATCGGGGGAATTAGATGAAAAAACAGGACTTACTAGTATTCTTATTGATTTGTTTGACTGCTTTATCATTTCAATTCCCAGAGTCATACACTAAAAACAGTGATTCAGGTATTCCCACATCAATAACTGACCTAAGAAACCTCTCGAACCTTGTTATCAGAGGATACTTTCTAGCTTGGAGTCAGGCTCAGATCTAGTAGAAATACACGTTGACGCTGTTTACAAGGGTAAATGCGGTAAGATAGTCTATATTAGAAGATTAGAGCTACAGAACTTGAGGCAATTTGAAAACGGTGACCTAATCCTATTCCTCAGACCCTTAGGGAAAATAAACTCGTTAATGGGAACACGTAGTGTCTACAATATAGTTGATAATCAAGTCTTCAACTGCGTAGAACTTATGAAAGATACTCAGTCATATTTTTCAACAAATGGCATGCTGTTGAGTGATTTTATTGAAGAATATCTGACTTCTTGAGTTTACCAGTTAACTTATGTACCATAGATACCTAGTGGTTCCGTTTTGAATTTAATCGAGGACATCCGGGACAGATTCGGCTTCATGAGAGGTAATTTAACCATTCTCATGATTCGACAGGTAATCGGGATGTTCTTCAGAAGAATGGTGCTAACATACGCTAGTCTATTCATACTTGAGGTGGGTGGAACCAGTGGCCAGATAGGGCTAGTAAACAGTGTTCGCCCCTTGGCTGGGTTATTTGTCTTCCCTATCGCGGGATATTTGACAGATCGAATTAGCCGTGTTAAGCTAATCGCGTTAGCTGATATACTAAGCGGATTCAGCATGGTGCTATACGTTTTTGCGCCGAGCTGGGAATGGATAGCACTAGGAGCTCTCGTTCAAGGATTCATGGTGTTTAGTTTTCCACCTACGTCAGCCATGTTAGCTGATAGTCTTGAGCCACAGAATCGTGGGATCGGGATTTCTTTGATGACCGGGTTGTCGAACGCTGTTGCTTTGTTAAGTCCGTATATCGCGGCCTCTGTCTTGGTGTTATATGGGGTGGAGCTTGGGATGCGAATTCTCTACGGCATATTTGGGCTTCAATACATTGTTTCAGCCCTACTAGTCTATTTCAAACTAGAAGAAGTAGGCGAAGTACATCCAATGAGCAGCATACCAAACGTGGTAACAATATTGAAGGATACTTATTCTGGGGTTCCTGAGCTTTGGCGTACTATCCCGAGAAGCGTGAAGGCTCTCAGTTTTGTTGTCTTGCTTGGGTTTATCAGTAACGGGATATCAAGCCCATTCTGGGTAGTTTACGTTACTGAGATCATCGAGTTATCTGAAGTAAACTGGGGTATAATACTTGTCTATGAATCAGTTCTCAAAGTCATACTAACCATACCCAGCGGAATCTTAGCAGACAAACTGGGAAGAACAAAAACCCTGTTAGGCGCAACAGTTATCTCGCTATTAACATTACCAGCACTCGTTTTTGCAACGAATTTCAGAACGGTTCTATTAATACGACTTGGAGCTGCAATCGCAGGATCAATGTTCATACCCGCTAGCTCAGCTCTTATGGCGGACTATACACCAAGAGACATAAGAGGTAAGGTCATGTCCGCTGTTGGGCGTGGTACCGTGCTTGTAGGGGCAGCAGGAGGAGGTACAGGTGGTCCGGGTCTAGGTTATCTGTTTGTTATTCCAGTTATGGTTTCTTCTTTAATTGGCGGTGTAATGTATGACCTTAACCCTGCTTATCCTTGGTATGGTGTTGCGGTTGCTTCTCTTCTTCAAGTGTTATTGGTTATTTTCTTTATCCGTGACCCAGAAACAGCTGAAGAATAGACTATACAGACGCTACAGGTCTATGTACTATTACAAAGGTTTTTTAGTATAGACCAAGCAATGTCACGAGATACTAGGGAATAGTACCAGGTAGAAACACTGTGGCATCAACGTTTAGAACGGTATTCTCAAACAAAAACATCCTTGCTATCGGAACAACAAATATGTTATACCAAGTTTTCAACGGCTTATGGGAGCTTTGGTGGAGCCTATATCTACTTACGCCTATAGAGGAAGGCGGGCTCGGCACACCAGCTATTATTGTAGGTATGTTGGCGACTATCCAAAACACTAGCCAGATATTATTTCAGCTGCCTGGTGGTTTGATAGCAGACAAGATTGGTAGAAAGAAAGTCATTGTGTTTGGTAGTGCTATCAGAACTGTGGCTCCGTTTATCATGTATTTTGCACGAAGTTGGCAGATGGTATTACCCGGAATAATATTGATGGCTGTAGCAAGTCTTTATGGTCCAGCGTTTAACGCTTTAATCAGTGAGAGCATTCCAAAGGAGAACCGTGGAGCTGGATTCGGAGCATATAGGATGTTTACGAGTATTCCACAGATTTTCATGCCTGTTGTGAGTGGATATTATTTTGATATGTTGGGTTTGGGTAAAGCAGTGCGATATGGTCTTTTGATGTTCACAGTAGCAATGGGTATTATCACGATCACACGTCAACTAGTAATCAAAGAGACATTGACCAATAAAGAGGCAGAGAAACAGAGTCTAAATCCATTCAACAAGGACATCATTGATACATTCAAACGCCAGCCAAGAACCATCTACGCTATGTTATCAGTAGCCGTTATCGGCGGTATCGCGATGCGGACAACCTGGACATTCCTCACACCATACGCGATAGATGTAATCGGGTTAACACAAACCCAGTATGGAGCACTTCAGAGCCTAGCCATGTTAATTTCTGTACCACTCTATATGATTAGTGGAATGTTGGCTGATAGATACGGAAGATTCCCATTCATATTATTAGCGAGAGGATTAGGTCCCTTTGACAGTCTAAGCTTGTACCTATTCAAAAACTATAACCAACTACTTTGGGCATATGGAATAATTGGATTTGCCGGAGGAATTGGCGGAGGAAGGCTCAGAGGCGGTGGATACATGGGCGGACCAGCATGGCAAGCATTGGTTGCAGATATAGTACCAAGTCGAGATAGAGCTAAAGTAATGGGATTGATGGGCACCATCTCAGGGGTAATCGGACTACCTTTCCCAACGCTAGGAGGCTGGTTATATGAAAGAAACCCAGACTTGTTGCTTCTTGGAGGAAGTATACTGGAGATGTTATCTATTCCAATAATACTCTTCTTTATACGAGATCCCCCGAAAACAGCGGAACCCGAGATAGAGGAAATATCGTAATTCGTTAGGGTTATTAACCTAATACGATACTGTATGCCGATGGAATATGACAAAGGTTCCTAACATTGTCACACCAATACCTGGTCCTAAGAGCCAGGAATTGATAAACCAGAGGAACGAGTACGTCCCAGCAGGTGTATACCTCGTCCAACCAGTCACAATCGCCAAATCACATGGCGCGGTTTTGGAAGACGTTGACGGAAACACCCTAATCGACTTTACTTCTGGTATTGGAGTAACTAGCCTAGGACACTGTACAAACGAGATCGTTGAAACAATCAGTGATCAGGCAGGTAAACTCATTCACAGCTGCATACACGTCGCAAACTACAAACCCTACATTGACTTAGCGAAGAAACTCTGTGAGATCACACCAGGCACCCATAAGAAACGTGCATTAATGCTAAACAGTGGATCTGAGGCCGTTGAAAACGCAGTAAAGATTGTACGTCAAGCAACTGGGCGCCCAAACATCATCAGCTTCGAGAACAGCTTCCACGGCAGAACCTACATGGCTATGACCCTGACGGGAAAGGTTGACCCATACAAGATCGGCTTAGGTCCATTTGTGCCCGGCGTCTACTTCACACCATTCCCATATGCGTACAGGTGTCCATGGGGAACAACCGACAAAGAAGAATGTGGAAAGATGGCTATCGAGCATATCAAGCACAGTATCTTCAAGACACAGGTAGACCCTAAAACAGTTGGAGCAATCATAGTTGAGGGTATACAGGGTGAGGGTGGATTCATTGACCCACCCAAGAACTTCTACCCAATGCTCAAAGAGCTCTGTGACCACTACGACATCAAACTAATCGTTGATGAGGTCCAGACAGGTTTCGGCAGGACAGGCAAAATGTTCGCCATCGAACACTATGGCGTCGTACCTGATGTAATCACCATGGCGAAAGCAATCGCAAACGGCTTGCCTCTTAGCGCAGTAGTTGCCAGCGAGGAGTTGATGGGAGATATTTATCCAGGTAGTCTAGGTGGTACATATGGTGGTAATCCAATCGCATGTGCGACAGCTCTCAAAGTTATTGAGATCATGGAGAGGGAGAAGATCCCAGAGCGCGCAGAGAAGATGGGTAAGAAGCTCAGAAAACAGCTAGATGAGTTCAAGGAGAAATACCCAAAGATCGGCGATGTACGAGGCTTAGGTCCAATGTTAGCCTTGGAGTTCGTAAAGGATCGCAAGACCAAGGAGCCAGATAGTGAGACTAGTAGCGCTGTTATGAAAGAGTGTCTACAGAATGGTTTGATGACTCTAAAGGCAGGACTGTATAACAATGCCATTAGGCTACATCCACCGCTAATTATCGATGATGATCTTCTTGAGACCGGTATGGATATCCTAGAGAAGGCTATCAAGAAATACGCATAATCTCATATTTTTTCTATTCTTTTTATCTTACAACTCCTGATTATTGTAGATGAAGATAGGCTGTCATGTCTCAATCGCAGATAGTATCGATAGAGCAGTAGACCGAGCATCAGAGATTGGGTGTAACACATTCCAGATTTTTACAAGAAGCCCTAGGATGTGGAAAGCAAGAGAACTTTCTGAAGAAGAGGTAACTGCATTCAAGGAAAAAATTGGAAAAACAGAGATCAGCCCAGTTGTTAGCCACATGCCTTATCTTCCGAATCTTAGTTCATCGAATCCAAAGCCATACAAACGGTCTATTGATACTCTCAGACTTGAACTTGAAAGATGTAACATGCTTGGGATACCTTACTTGGTGACTCACCTAGGTAGTCATCTAGGAAAAGGCAAAGTGAAGGGTCAGAAACAGATTGTGAACGCAATTAATACGGCTGTATCTGGACTTGATAAGCATCCAATGATTCTTCTTGAGAACACATCAGGTAAAACCAACGAGACAGGCTCAACCTTTATCGAGATAGGAGAGATAATCGAGAAGGTCTCAACAGACCATGTTGGCGTATGTTTTGATACCTGTCACGCCTATGCCAGAGGATATGATATTACAAATCCAAAGGGATTATTGGATACGATTAATGAGATTGAGTCAAACATCGGCATGGATAAAATCAAGGTAGTTCATCTTAACGATTCCAAAGGCGAACTGGGCTCAAGAATGGATCGCCACAATCACATAAGAGAAGGCAACATTGGTGAGAAAGGATTCCTCAACTTCTTATCAAGCTCATTTAAGGAAAAACCATTGATACTGGAGACTCCGGTTGATGATTTTAGAAGTGATAAGGATAACGTGGAGAAAGCTAAGGCTCTCTATATGTGGGCGAATAAGGTTGTCTGATAGGTTGGGGCTTCTACCTCGTTGAGTATTATTCTAAGGGCTGTTTGGCTGAGTTCAATTAACTCTCTGTTGGTCAGTGTAGGGTAGATGTTTTTTCCTACGCGTAGTATTGGGTCGATTGTTGTTATTTTCTTGTTTTTTGATTCTGCATAGTCTTTTGTTGTTCGGACTAGTCGGTTGACCTGATCCGCTCGCAGTCTCTTTACGATTGCCATTTGTTTATCGACCAAGAAATACAATAATTTCTTAGTATATAAG
>CALGBN010000391.1 GCA_937877765.1 Candidatus Bathyarchaeota archaeon
GGCGTAACAGAAGTCGTTATCAGTAAAGCGTGTGGGTCATGGATTCGCTTATCACCCAATACCTGTATTTTTTCGTCTCCGAGAAGCTCGGGAATGGTCTCTGCTGTGATCTTGTTGTTCTTCGTTGTGGTGGTCATTATGATTATTTTGATCCCGAGACCGTGTGCAGCCCAGTAGGCGTTTTTTACACTGGTTATTGGGATGTATTCTTGATGGAAATCATCTATGCTGAGGTTTAACGCATCGAGACCAAGGTCTTTTAGGGGCTCAAGTATTCTAGTGGCTTCTTGAACACTTGTTGCCCAGTAGCCGTTTGATACTATCTCGGTCTTTAAACCAGACTCAGATGCGTGTTTGATGAAAGAAGATACCAGTAATGGTTCAAGAAAGGGTTCTCCGCCAGTGAGACTAATCCACTCTGCACCAAGCTTTGCAGCCTCATCAATAGACGTGATACCTAGTTCAAGGGTTATGGTCTCTTCTCGCCTTGGACTGGACTCGAAAAAACAGTGTCTACACTCAGCGTTACACCTGTAGGTCACTATTAAGCCGAGGCGGAAGAGATTAGGGGTCATTCTAGCATTGCCAGTGTCTGCTGGATGAGATTGTTCGCTTGATAGAAGCCTTCCTCAACGATGTTTCGTTGCCGTTGAAGTTTGTTTTTCAATAGCTTGAACTCGTGGCTCTGGTGTAGAGTCATGTTTGCTAGATCAACTATCTCGGCTATCCTTGGGAAGGGTAGTGCTCCGAATGTCTCCATGGTCATCTGTTCGCTTGGTCCAGCGTTGCTGTGGACAATGGGGTTGATGTGTCTTGATACCCACATGAGATTCGTGTTTAACTGTTTAATCTCGTCCTCACTTAGACCCTTGCCTTTTTCCTCAATAGCAGAGTCAAGATGCTTGGATAGTTCTACAAAGGTCTCGGCTTGTTCAATCACGGGGTAAATGTTGAAGTATGCTCTTACCTTCTCGGATTTACCCTGCATCTCTTCAAGTATCTCTAGCATGTGTTCAGCGTATTTGGTGAAGCTATAGGGCAGTATGGGGCAGTTCATCATCCTTGTGACGAAGTTAAGCTCAGCCTTGACATCCATCTCCAATATATCAATATCACCGTGATCCATAGTGGCGTAAGGTGTATGCCACCACCAGCCACCGCCACTATAGTTCACATGTGGGTCATAGTCCTCAGGTGGTCTGCTGGTTGTGATGCTCATATGAGGCATGCCTGTGCCCCAGAAGCTACCGTCACCTGCTCGTGTTGCCCATCTGAACTTTTCAACGCCTTTTCCCTGAACCGCTACTACGCTGTCCTGTGCTACATCCATGACTTCTGTTATCTGAATGTCTCTGAACATTGTTGCTCCGTCTGCTCCGGGGCTGTCTATGTTGTAACTTGTGATACAGCCGTGGCGTAGGTCATGCCAGAATGCATCGTTATACCATGTAGAGCCACTGTATCGTCCAATCTCGTGACCGGGCCAGATTACGAACCGTGCACTACGTCTGAGTTTGTCCTTGTGTTTGTTTAGTAGTCTTGCTACCTCCATGATGGCTACGTCGCCTGAGAGATTGTCAACTACTCCGGGGCTATAGGGTGGAGTGTCAACGTGGGCGTTTACCATTATGAACTTGTCTGGCTCTACTGTGCCTTTGATCTCGGTCTCCAGTAGTGGAATTGATTTCCAGCCAGTGTCAACAACTGAGACAATATGGGCATGTACACCGCCTTGTTTTACCAGTTTTCTTAGTGCCTGACCGTCTTTGTTGCTGATATGTAGAATCGCTGGAATGGTTTGTATATCGTTGATGTTTTCTGGTGTGGGGCTTCCGGAGACGCTAAAATCAGCTCGTTGATGACAAACAGTAGGCATATAATCGTCTTGTTCGATGACCACCAAGCCTTTGACTCCCATGTTTTGGAGTCTGAGGAGGAAACCGGCTCTGAGCCCCATCCAGTCTCCGCTTGTCTTCTGCTCACATAAAACAATCTTGTCTCTACAATCAGCGTAGCCGATCTCATCAGGAGCCAAGTAGATCATCTCTGCCTCGAAGCCTTCTGGTCCAGTTGAGCCTACTTGTCTGTAGGGTGTGCTCTGTACCTTCATCTCGATGGGTGAGGTGATTTTGAGGCTGCTGTGTTTGGGTTCGCTGAGGTATGCCTCAAAGCTGTGGATACGGCAATCTAAGCCATACTCTTCTAAGCGTTTCTTCATGTACTGGATCGCTTTTTCCTCTTCAGGGCTTCCGCTATGGATTGGTGCGATCTCCATCATTTCTTCCCAAGTCTTCTGCATGAGGGGCTTATCGATGCCCGATTCAAGCTCCTTTATGAGGGACTTGGTTTCATCAGTGAGCCAGATCAAAGTAATTCAAGAATCAAGTGTATCTAAAC
>CALGBN010000392.1 GCA_937877765.1 Candidatus Bathyarchaeota archaeon
GGCTCGGAGATGTGTATAAGAGACAGGTTCGATACTGAGAAACTCACAGAGTGGGTATCAAAGCACACACAGAAGGAAGTAGTAGACAAGTTCGTGGATGCACGACTACCAGTTGCACCTATCTATCATACAAAAGACACCTGCGCAGACCCACATCTAAACGAAAGAGGCATGTTCCAAGAGATCGAGCACCCCAAGGCGGGCAAATACAAGGCGATAACATTCCCCTTCAAGCTCAGCAAGACACAGCCAGAGATCCAGAGACCAGCACCACTCCTCGGACAGGACAACGAGTATGTCATAACCGATTTGTTGGGCAAGTCAAAGGAGTACTTTGAGGAGCTTAAGAAGAAGGGCGTTGTTGCCTGGACCTAGCCTCCTTTTTTTCCAAATTTCTTTTAAACGTGTATTCTGATACCGTCTGTGCAATGCCTCGGTAGCTCAGTGGTGGAGCGGCAGCCTCGTAAGCTGTAGGCCGCGGGTTCAAATCCCGCTCGAGGCTCCATTTATTCAAATAAATTAGGTCTGGTTTAGTGCTTGGTCTAGGTCCGCTATGATATCATCAACATCCTCTATACCTACACTCAGACGTACCAAACCGTCTGTTAGACCCGCCTTGAGGCGTTCCTCTTTGGGTATGATACTGTGGGTCATACTCGCAGGGTGACTAATCAAGGTCTCAACAGCTCCCAGACTTACCGCTAGGCTGCATAGTTTGACGCTGTTCATCATTTTACGCCCTGCTTCTAAACCACCCTTGAGCTCGAAACTCATCATTCCTCCGGGTCCATCCATCTGGCGTTTACCCAGCTCGTACTGTGGGAAGCTCTTCAAACCAGGGTAATTGACGTGATCAACCTTGGGATGCCCTTCTAGAAACTCGGCTACCTTGACACTATTCTCGTTGATTCTATCCCAGCGTACGTGCAGTGTCTTGATGCCTCTGAGGGTAAGCCATGCATCCCATGCACCCATGGTTGCACCCATGTTCTTGAAGACCGGGTCCATCCGTTTCATGAACTCGTTGCTGGCGATGACTGCTCCGCCTACCATGTCGCTGTGTCCGCTGAGGCTCTTGGTGAGACTGTGTACTACGACATCGATGCCGTGTTCGATGGGGCGCTGGTTGTATGGGCTCATGAACGTGTTATCAATCACAGTCACTATCCCATGCTTCTTGGCGATATCAGCTACTGCCTTCATGTCTGTGAGTTTAAGCAAGGGGTTGCTCTGTCTCTTATACACATCTCCGAGCCCACGAGACCTCTCTACATCTCGTATGCCGTCTTCTGCTTGAAAAA
>CALGBN010000393.1 GCA_937877765.1 Candidatus Bathyarchaeota archaeon
CTGGACCTCGGTGTACTCGTGTTCTTTGAACCAGTCACGTGCAGCCATGAGGAACTTGGCTCTTAGCTGGAAGATGTTCTGTAGTTTGGGTTCCCTGATGTAGAGGTGCCTGTTGTCCATGAGGAACTCTACTCCTTGCTCTTTCTTCACAATAGGATAATCCGGTTTAGACTCGTAGACTGCGCCGACTCCGGTTACTCTTAGCTCCCATCCTCCGGGTGCCCTGTCATCTTTTTTGACCTTGCCTTTTAGCTCTAGGGCGGTCTCCAGTGGGTATTTCTCTACATTGTTGAATGTTTCTTCGTCTATTGTTCGCTTGTTCAGTGTACACTGGATTACACCTGATCCATCTCTTACTTCAAGGAACTGTATTCCTCCACTGCTTCTGCTGGTGTATATCCAGCCACGGAGATTTACCTCTGCTCCATCATCATATTTGCCGTGTAAAATATCGGCTGCCTTCACGAATCCAGTCAATGTTTATCACCCAATGATAGATGCAACGACTAAAGACGTTTACTACTATCCTAACTGTTTTCACAAATTTTTTCCACTCACCCTACGTAAATTAGTCATGAGTCAACCTAGCCGACGCGAGATTATGGATGGATTTGAGGCTGCACGTGCTCGAACCTTCTACTTTATGGCAAAAGCCTTGATCGATGAACTCGGAGAAGAACGAGGTAGGGAGGTAATAAGGGAAACAGTACGCGAGATGAGTAAAAGCAGTGGATTAGCTACTAAGCAGCGCTATGAGGAAGAGGGAAAAGAGAACACATGGGAGAACCACAGAGCCGAGAATGGACCAGTCTACTCAGTAGCATGGATCGGGGGAACAACAAAGAACGAACCGGACCATAAAATCATCGAATACACCTACTGCCCACTGGGAGCCGCATTCACTCGCATGGGAAAAGAAGCAGAAGAAATTGGAGATAGTTACTGCAGCGTCACTGATGACGCCTTCTGGTCCGGTTTCAACCCAGATTGGCGCGTAACACGAGAGAAAAGTTTCAGCCATGACGGTGTATGCAGACTGGTATGGAGAAGAGATTAGAGGCTCCTCATCTTTGAGGCGGTCATATAGAGCGCCTTGTATAGAGTATCTACACCACGGACCTCGACGTACTCTGATGGACTATGAGGGTACTTGATAGTTGGACCCATAGACACAATATCCATATCCTTCTTCAAACCAGCGATGACTCCACACTCCAATCCACCATGAATACCAGTAACCTTGGGTTTACGACCAGAAACAGTACCATAACTCGTCTCCACAAGCTTCAAGAGCTTACTATCTGGGTCAGCCTTCCAGCCGGACCTTAATTCACTCTGATCAGTCTTAACCTTGTACTTCTGCCCAAGCTCGTAGAGGATACGCTGATTATCATAGCCATCCTTCAGGTCACAGGTTCTGCTGCTCACCATTATCTTGAAGGCATTATCCTCGGTACGGATAATCCCGTTATTGTTACTTGTCTGGACAAGATCATCATAATCTGGACTCCAAGACTTGGGGCCAAAGGGAATCTCAGAAACAAGATCAAGGAACTTTTCGGTCTCATGAACTGGAGCCGCTGAACCTACGCCAACGGAGGTAGCTGACACCACCAGACCAGGTTCATGGGTCTTATCAATAGTACTCGCCCATTCATCTATGAACTCAATAGCGTTTCCTGTGTGCCTAGATGGGATCAGTATGTCAGCGTAGGCGTTCCGTGGAATCACGTTACTTCTGGTTCCACCCTCAAAATGTGCGAGTCTTATGGTAATCTCTTTATGCAGCTTTCTTAGGCACTGGGCTAAGAGCTTGTTCGCGTTGTATCGTGGCAGGTGAATGTCTACGCCTGAATGCCCTCCCTGTAAGCCGTCAATTGATACTCGTAGGGCTTCCCGTTTATCGACTTTCTTTGGTCTGTACTTGATGGTGTATGTAGTGCTTCCTCCACCGGCGCTGCTGACGATAATTACGCCTGCTTCCTCGCTGTCAAGGTTAATCATATGGGTAGCCGTGAAGAAGTCTGGGTCAAGATTCCTGACGCCAGTGAATCCAGCCTCCTCATCCACGGTAAACAAGGCTTCAATACGTCCATTGCCCACCAGATTCTCATCGATCAGCAGAGCCATAGCTAACGCCATGCCTAACCCGTTATCTGCTCCTAGGCTCGTGTTAAAGGCTTTGACTTTACCGGACTCTACCATCAAGGGTATTGGGTCTTTTGCAAAGTTGTGACTGCTCTCTGGGGTTTTCTCGCATACCATGTCCTGATGTGCTTGGAAGAGTAACGCGGGTACTTCATTGAAACCTTCATCAGATTTTCTAGTGAGAAGCACGTTGCCGACATCATCTTTTTTGTATTCTATTCCGTGTTCGGTTGCCCATGTTTTGAGGTAGGCTTGCACTTTTTCCTCATGTTTGCTGCATCTTGGTATTCTTGTTATTTCCTCAAAGATCATCCAGACCGGTGCGGGCTCCAGTCCCTCAAGTAAATATGACATACGTATTCAGTGTGTTTCATGGATTTAATGGTAATCAGAAACATGCACCTGTTTTTTATCCTCCTTAGCTCACAACCTTGTCTATGGAGACCCCCAGTATCACTACGGATCGACTCAGACTACGCCCAGTAACAGAAACAGACATCGACTTCGTCTTCAAGCTTTTCAGTAGAACAGAGACAAACCTGTACAGCGAGGACCCGGACATAAAGTCACTGAAGGAAGCAAAGGAGATGTATGTACGTTACATGAAGCCGGGTTCAGATACACATTTCAGGGTAATAATCGAGTTAACTAGTACAACTGAGCCCATCGGCACCATAGGGTTCTACAATTATATCACGGATTACAGGAGAGCCGAGATGGGCTATGATTTACTGAAGGAGTATTGGGGACAAGGTTACATGAGTGAAGCAGTACAAGCAATAATCAAGTATGGTTTTGAAGAGCTGGGTCTCGTCAGGATAGAGGCAACTGTTGACCCGGAGAACATTCGATCAATAAAGGTGCTAGAACGCAATGGGTTCAAACATGAGGGAACTTTACGAAAAAGATACTATTACAGCGGGAAGTGGCGTGACGAACTCTTCTATGGACTAATAAAAGAGTAGACTACCAGCCTACTGCGCAGCCGTCAGCCCTTGGGTCACTACCAGCGGTCAATACGCCTGATTCAGGGTTCCTATGGATGATCTGGCCTCGACCAAAGTAGCCTCTTCTCCAGCCGCTTGAGGGCACTACCTCGTGTCCCATGCCGGTTAACTCGCTCATTACCTTGACGCTGATCTCGTCCTCAATGTGGACCTTGCCGCCACTCTGTCCATTCAGTATGCAGAATCGCCCTGCATCTAAGGCCTCCTGTGGGTTCATACCGTAATCAACCATGTTTACCACTACCTGTGTGTGTCCCTGTGGCTGCATGAATCCACCCATGACGCCGAATGGTGCGTAAAGTTCCCCGTCCTGCATGAGCATACCCGGGATTATTGTATGATAGGGTCGTTTGTTTGGCTCTAATCGGTTCGGGTGCTCTGGGTCTAGGCTGAACCCGAAGCCACGGTTCTGTAAGGTGAATCCACAGCCTTTGGGTATGATGCCTGTGCCGAAGCCTGCGTAGTTGCTGATGATGAAGCTGCAGGCGTTTCCCATTCCGTCTACGACGCAGAAATAGACTGTGTCTGAGCCTGCTACTGGTGAGCCTTTCTGTACGTCTACTGTTGCTTTCTCTGGGTTCAGTAGTTTTCTCCGCTTCGCTGCATACTTTTTGCTGATCAATTCCTGTATCGGTACATCAGTTACATCCGGGTCGGCTACATACCAGCGTGTATCAGCGAAGGCTAGCCTCATAGCCTCTATCAATGTGTGAAGATGCTTTGTGGAGCCATGAGGCACACCTGTAAAATCGTATTCTTCTAGAATGTTTAAGGCTATCAAGGCGGTGATGCCTTGTCCGTTTGGTGGTATCTCGTAGACATCAAGTCCCTTGTAGTTGGTGGTTATTGGCTCAGGGAATGTATTGTAATGGTTTTTCAGGTCATCAACAGTCATCACGCCGCCCATAGGCTCCAATACCTTGACTATCTCCTCGGCTATCCTACCCTCATAGAAACCAGCCTTACCATGCTCAGCTACCTCATGGAAGGTATGGGCAAGATTCTTGTTCTTCATTATCTCGCCTGCCCGGGGGGCTTTACCGTTGAGTAACATCTCCTCGTAGTGGGGTCCAGTCTTGAGCTTGGGGATTCCCCGGTCCCATGCTCTGGCGGTTATTGGGCTCACCGGGAACCCTTCTTCACCTAACCTGATGGCGGGTGCTAGTACCTCGGGCATGGTCATTGTGCCGAATTTTTCTATGGTATCAACCCATCCCGCCGCAGCACCGGGTACAGTCACTGTGTGAGGACTTGTAGGTGGCAATCTGTCCTTGATGCCATGTTCTGCTAGGTATTCTAGGTTCAATGCAGCGGGCGCTCTGCCGCTAGCGTTAAGTCCACGTACTTTTTTGGTCTTAGCATCAAAGAATAGACAGAAGGCGTCTCCACCGATGCCTGTGCTGCATGGCTCTGTCATGTTAAGTGAGGATGCGACGGCTACTGCTGCGTCGGCTGCGTTTCCGCCTTTTTTTAGTATCTCGATTCCAGCCATGGATGCTAGAGGCTGGCTGCTTGCCACCATTCCATGGGTGCCGTATACTGGGCTTCTGCGAGAGTTGAACTTCATACCATGAACACAAGGCTCGCTGGACATAAGACTAACGATGATGTGTTTAAATTGACTCAAATTATTTTCTTGGTATGAAGATCACGGCGCTTGTAGGTAGTCCAAGAAAAAATAGTAACACGGACATTCTTGTTGATAGGATTCTGGAAGAGGGAGTCAAGAAGGGATATGCTACGGAGAAGTTCTACCTTTATGATTGCCAGATTAAGCCATGTATTGACCTGTCTCTTATACACATCTGACGCTGCCGACGAATTAGACGGTGTAGATCTCGGTGGTCGCCGTATCAT
>CALGBN010000394.1 GCA_937877765.1 Candidatus Bathyarchaeota archaeon
TCAGACACGTATCTGAATGGTTCATCAACATGGGTGAAAAACTCGACAAACCCCTCGAAGAAATCACACCAGAAGAGAAACAACGAAACCTCCGCTACCAGATCATGGACAACGCAAGCAAAACAAAATGGATACCCGAATTCGGCTTAAAACGAGAACTAGACTGGCTCCGCAACATGGACGACTGGATGATCAGCAAAAAACGCTACTACGGACTAGCCCTACCCATCTGGCGATGCGACTGCGGCTGGTACGACGTAATAGGAAGCAAGGAAGAACTCAAGGAAAGAGCAGTCGAAGGCTGGGACGAGTTCGAGGGACACAGCCCCCACAGACCCTTCATCGACAAAGTCAAGATCAAGTGCCCCAAATGCGGCAAAACCGTCAGCAGGATACCCGACGTAGGCAACCCATGGCTAGACGCCGGAATCGTAGGATTCAGCACCATCCAGTACCGTAAAAACAGGGAATACTGGGATAAATGGTACCCAGCCGACTTTATCACAGAGAGCTTCCCCGGCCAGTTCAGAAACTGGTTCTACGCCATGCTCAGCGAATCCACAATACTCCACCCAGAACAAACACCCTACAAACACTGCCTCGGACACGGACAAGTCCTCGCAGAAGACGGACGAGAGATGCACAAGAGCTGGGGCAACGCCATCTGGTTCGACGAAGCAGCCGACACCATGGGCGCAGACGTTATCCGCTGGATATTCATGAGCAGCAAACCAGAAAACCCAGTACTATTCGGCTACAACAGAGCAAACGAGGTACGAAGACTATTCTTCATGACCTACCTCAACGTCTACAACTTCTTCTACCAGTACGCCACACTGGGCAACTGGACACCCGACCAGCAACCAGAAAACCTAGACCCACTCGACAGATGGATACTAGGCAAACTAGACGTAACCATAGAAAAAGTCACAGAATCACTAGACGGCTACCTCACCATGCCCGCCTGCACAGAGATAGACAGATTCGTAAACATACTCAGCAAATGGTACGTCAGAAGAAGCAGACGCAGATTCTGGAAAACAGAAGCAGACGACGAGAAAAACGCAGCATACAGCACCCTCTACAAGTGCCTAAAGACCGTCATCTACCTAATGGCACCATTCACACCACCCCTAAGCGAAGCACTATACCAACGCATGATCAAACCAGTAGAACCCGAGCTACCCCTAAGCGTACACCACTGCAGCTGGCCTGAATCCGATCCATCAATCCGCGACACAAACCTCATGGAAGAAATGGACATGGCACTCAACATAAGCAGCGCAGGCAGAGCAGCACGAAGCCAAGAAAACATCAAACTAAGACAACCCCTCAGCGAAGTAGTAATCGTAGCACCAGCCGGGAAAGCAGCACGGATCGAGAACATCAGAGACATTCTGAAAGAAGAGCTCAACGTGAAATCCGTCAGAATCGAGACCAACCCAACGGTACTCCAAACCCAGATCGCCTCACCAGTACCAAGCCTACTTGGACGCAAACACGGCAGAGACTTCCCCAAGATCAGTAACGCTATCAAGGAGCTGGACACAGACGCAATAGCAAAATTAGCCTCCGGTGAATCCGTACAGGTGATGGTTGAAGGCAAGCCAGTTGAGGTGCTTAGCGAGGAAGTTGAGATCGGCTCAGAGCCCAAGGAAAACTACTCGGTTACCGAGGAACA
>CALGBN010000395.1 GCA_937877765.1 Candidatus Bathyarchaeota archaeon
GTCTAATGGTACCATAAAGCTGCGGGGTATGCCGCTTGGGGACTCTACCTGTGTCACTCCGGGTCCTCCTCTAGGCGGTTGTTTATGGCGGTGAATATGAGTAGAAACATGATTGTTGTGGCTACTATGATGATGAACTGTAAGCCTATGTTTAGCATGGCTGTGTCTCCGTATATGGATCCATTAACTGGTCTAGGGTCATCTGGTTGGGGTTCACGGGTATTGGGGCGGGTCTCTTATCCAGTCCTCGTCTTACTCTGCATACTTTTTGGTGGTGTTTGCTGTATATGCTGATGATTGTTTTACCGCAGTAGGGACACTTGGTTAATCCTCGGGGCATAGCTATGTCTCCGTATATGGATCCATTCTTTTAGGGTGGTTTACCCATGGGGAAACGGTGAGAAAAAGGGGTGTCATTTTAGACACCTATACATGGTGCTAGCCATACCTCGGCTGCGTAGGGTCCGTCGCCGCGTTTCGAGTTGATGTGTAGAGGCATATCTGTTGCTAGCTCTAGTGTCGCCTTATTGAACCCGGCTTCCCTGAGTAGGTCTAGGTGGTTTTTCACGTATTCAAGCGTGTAGGTGGCTTCTACGTTTTCCTCCTTGGCTTCCAGTATCTTACCCGCGTCCCCGGCACCCGTGGTTATGTTGTCGTTGTCTGGCGGTGTCTCGTATGTGAGTTTACCGTCCCGCGCCCTGAAGGTGATATGTTCTGCCCCTAGGGTGCTTAGATCATTGATTTCCTTGGATAGGTCCTCTAGGTCTATCTCGGCTTTAGCGGTGTAATGGATCCTCGGGTCCGGTAGGTCTTGCTCGTAGTCGTGGACCTTCTCATAGCGTATGCTGCTCCTCTGGTCCTTGTTGCTTGCGGTTAGCACATACTCTACGTTATCCCATTCCACCTTCTTGGGGCTGCGGTAGACTGTTACCCGTTTATCGATCTCTTTATCTGCTACCTCGTATTTGCCGTCGGGTATATCCAACTCATTAGGCATAGTGAGCTTGATCATGGATATATGGCTCTGGTCCATGCCCTGATAGGTGATCTTGTCACCCCTTGCCTCCATGCGGGCTGCCTCGGGGTGGTAGATGGCTGTCACTATGGGTTTAGCCTTCTTGTAGAAGGGCTTGGTTCTGGCTCCCTTCTCTCGTTCAAGCGTCCTGTTGCCTTTAGCCGCCTCGGCTCGGTCTCTGCGCCGCCATTCGCCTTTCTGGTACTCTGTTTTCAATTCATCAAGGCTGTAGAGTTTGTTATCTGCGGCGTTTTCGTAGAACCAACCATATTCGATTTTCTTGGTTTCAGGGTTCCAACGGTCTAGGTATTGGGGGTGTTTATCAACTAGGAACCGGTCTCGTTTACCGATGAACTCCTTATCAAGCTCCTTGGGTAGCTTAGGCGGCTCGGGTATAGGCTCCCATACAGCCTTACGGTCTAGTCCCCGGCTCCGGGTTTCGCCTCTGCCTTTTTTAGCGTAGGCTAGTGCTTCCTCCGCTGAGTCAAACCATTTTTCACCCACTACGCCGCTCTCTTTTCCCTCGATGTAGACGCGCCATTTACCCGCTTGATAGCTGCTCCGGGATGGCTCTATGCGTTTAACATCACCTACTATTGGAGCCCAATGGGGAACCTGAGTGAACTTGATCTCTACGCCGTCTTGCCCGATGCCCTGGGTGAGATCCGCTACTAGCTTGTCTTTGTCTGGTACCTGCTTGTATTCCCGTGTGCCTCGGCTCTTTAGCCGGTACGGGGTTGGTTTACCGCTACCTGATGGGTACCAGTTGTAATCACTGTTTTTCTTCTTATTCCGTGGTAGCTTCTCGTAGACCTGGTATTTTACCGCCTCTGATCCACGTTCCTTGGTGTTCTCAGCGAATACCACGTATTTTGGTGCTGTTTTATCGTCTTTACTGCCCTTGATTTGGAAACTCTCACTCCATCCGGGGTTTAGGTTGACTCGTTTTATGTAGGCGTCTGCCTCTGTCCTGGTGGGGAACTTTTTCTCTGTGATCCACTTGTTTTTCTGGGGGTTCCAT
>CALGBN010000396.1 GCA_937877765.1 Candidatus Bathyarchaeota archaeon
TGGCAGCCCATATACGACGCCCTAGAAGACTCGGGGCACGACGTGAGGCTGGCCCACCCGAAGGAGGTGAAAGCCATCGCCAAAGCCAGGGTGAAGACCGACAAGATCGACTCCCAGACCCTGGCCCACCTCCTCAGAGCCGACCTGCTACCCGAGTCATACGTGCCACCCCCAGACATCCGAGATCTCCGGGACAGGGTCAGGAGGAGGGCGTTCCTCGTCAACATGCGCACCATGGTGAAGAACCGGGTTCACTCTGAGCATGCGAAGCGGGGAGTAAGGCTGGGGGTGTCCCTGTGGACCCGGGAGGGAAGAGCCCTGCTCAGAGGCCTGGCGTTGGAAGCAGTAGACCAGGTCCTACCCGTCCTGGACACCCTGGACGATCAGATAGCCGTCATATCCCGGGACCTGAAGCGGAGGTGCGGAGAGGATCCCCGGGCCAGGCTGCTCACCACGATACCCGGCGTCGGCTACTACACCGCCCTGCTCATAGTCTCCGAGATCGGCGACGTCAACCGGTTCCCTGACTCGGGGAAGCTCTGCAGCTACGCGGGCCTCGTGCCCACGGTGAGGCGCAGCGGAGGCACCACACGGCACGGAGGCATCACCAAGGAGGGGTCCAGGTGGCTCAGGTGGGCGCTGACCCAGGCGGTTCACACCCATATCCGATACGAGACAAGCCTCACACGGTTCTACAGGCGTCTGGCGGAGAAGAAGCCCAACCAGGTGGCCGTGATGGCGACGGCCCGGAAGATGCCGGGAGGTGGTCTACTGGATGCTGCGTAACGATGAGCCGTATCATCCGGGTTCGGGTGTGGTAGACCCCGTGCACCGTCACCGGGAGATCTGACTCTGGAACATATGTGACCCCGACCATTGAGCTTGCGGGTTGGACCGCGTTGTTTAGATTGGGGGCGTCGTCAGGCGGAAACCATGGTGCGGCTACGCGTGTTGACCGCGGATAAGAGAATGCCGCTTGGGAAGCTCCGGCGGGGTCAGGAGAAACGTTAAGAAGGGGAATGATAGAGGAGAAGACGAGGGAGGAGAACCCTTCAACATAAGAGCTCTTGGTCCATGCGGCGGTCAGGCTGTCTGCCATCGCCCTAGACGGGTCCAAGCCCCGCTGTTTCCAAGTGGCCAGCAGCGTCATCATCGTCTCGTAGATCCTGGTACCCTTACCGTTCCTGAACGCCCCAAAGATCTTCCTCTGAACCACATGCTCCCGAAGAGCCCGCTCCGCCCTGTTACTCGTAGGCTCCACACCCGGCGTCGTGACGAAGGTGAACCAGTAGCCGAAGCCGTTGCGCACCTTCTGGACGACCCTCGCAGTCTCCTCGCAGCCGTACCCCTTATCAAGCCAGTACCGTAACCGCCCCCCAGCGTTCCTCCTAAGCCTTGCACGCTCCTCGGGCGGCGGATCCTCCAGCAGGGAGGCCTTCAGATCCACGTACAGCCTGTGTAGAGCCCCCCGGAGAGGCATCGCACCCTCAACCCTCTCGGCGAGCCAGTCCGCCTCCCTGAGGAGGTGCGCCCAGTCCCGCTGGATGCGCTTCGTGAAGCTGGGATAGGACTTCCACCCATCGCATACGATGACTCCGTCGAAGCCTTCTCCCAGGATCTCCTCCAGGACCCGTTTGCCTCTGCTCTTCCTGACCACTATCAACGTCTCGCTCCGGGTCGTGAAGGCCCAGGTCCAGTGCAGGTCGCCGTCCACCTTCGCCCCGGTCTCATCAACGTACACCACGCCGGCGACCCTTATCCTCCGGAGAATCCTCAGGTACTCGGGCCTCAGCCAGTCACATACCCGTCGGGTGATGTCCAACGCGGTCGCCGGCGTGATGGACAGCCCATATGTCCGGTCGAAGGTCTCGCAGACCTTCACGTGGGGCAGCCGCTCCTCGTACTTCATCAAGGTGGCCTGGACCAGAACGTTCTTTCCAAACCTCCCGCTGGGAGGACAACCCGGGTGCCGACTGACGGTGCTGGAACCACACGTTCCGCATTCCCACTGGAACTCCAGGAAATCGATCACCTGTCTGGGTGAAGGATTGCCTATCTCCTCCACGATGCGGTGATCGACGCTGCTGGGCCCGTCGAGGGGCGCCCCACAGCCCTCACAGCTCTCCTTCCACGGCGGCGCCTTCACCACGTCCGGCCTCCGCCGGGGCCTCGTGCTGCCCGGGTGCCCTCGGCGTCTGCCCGGGAACCGTCTCCCAGGGTTATTAGAGCGTGGATGTCTGGGGTACCTGCGCCTGGACGGCGGCGTGTGGGGGTTCTCGTAGGCGGCGAGGCGTCGCCGTAGCTCGGCGTTCTCCTCGGTGAGGCGCCGGTTCTCCGTCTGGATCCGTTGGCAGTCCGGGCAGGTCAACCCTCTTGCTCCGCCCGGGTCAGGGGTCCAGCCTCACGGCTCTTACGCGTTTGCCTATCCAGCTCCTTGGCACCAGGATTCTGGCGGATGTTGCGCAGGGCTTCGCCATCTTCTCGACGACTTCGTACCCCGTCATCCTGATCTCCATGGGCTCCTCGGCGACGGTCTTCTCTGATGCGGACACCGACATTGTATTGCAATATTATTGCAATGTTTATAAGGTTTTTCGTTGATAACGATAAGAAAAAACTCACTAGCTAAATACGTACAAAGACATAATAATCGTCGACACAGCTGACGCCTTACTTGTGTGCGCTAATGATCAGGACCCAAAAAATCCGAGACCTAGTGAGGAGGCTCGAATCGGAAAGAAGACGCGCCATAAAGACTGCCATCTAGGATAAAATCTCGTTTAATGAGAACCTGGACATAGCGATACACGTGTCAGATGCACCATAAGCGACATAAACCTGGTTTCCCCTCATCACAGCGCCGCAACTGAAAATCACGTTGGGGACATGGCCGTTACACTCGTAGTGCTCACATGGCTCAATAAAATGGTCCTCAGACCTGTACAGTATCTTTTTGGGGTCATCCTTATCGAGTAGCATCGCACCGAGCCTGTAGAAACGGTTCAGGTCCACACCGTGATACAGTTGAAGCCAACCCTCGTCCAGCCCTAAAGGAGGACCTGCCGCACCTATCTTGACGCAGTCCCATCTTCCCTCCCTTGGGGTAGCTAAGACGTTGTGGTTCTCCCAGGTAACTAAATCATCTGAATAAGCTATACATATGTTAGGGTCAATCCTGTGCAGCATGACGTACCTGCCCGATACTTTCCTCGGATAAATCACTGCGTCTTTATTAGTCACCTCAGGAAAAGGATAGATTCTCTCCCCCCAGTTCCAACTCATACTCAACAAATCATTACTATGAATTCTAGTCAAACCTATCTGTGGTGTCCATGAGAAAGCTGTATACGCCATGTAACAATACTCGTCAATAACCGTCACTCTAGGGTCTTCACAGCCTCTAACTTCTTGCGGCGTCTTTGGCTCAAAAACCGGGTGGCTCAGCCGTTCCTTAACATTGAATTTTTCGTCAGCCCAGGCATACCCTAGCCTCGAAATCATGTCTTCACCCATAGCCCTATAAAGAAAATGAGTTTTCCCACCCAGCTCAAACATAGCCGGATTAAAAACATATTTTGACTCCCATGGGTGTTCGGGTACGGGGGCTAGTATCGGATTGCCCTCGAAGCGAGCCATGCAGTCCCCTGCTGTCTGATAATTTATAATTATTTTGCTTTTATTGTTACGCAGACCCTTCCTCAGGAATTGAACCAAGACACAGCTCGGCCAAAAGATAGTTGATGGTCGATTCAGCCCCCTGGTTTATGTTCAAGCCTTCACGCGTTAGACCATCATAGCATGTGTAAGAAGCTTGATCGAACAAGGAAATCCCATGCGAGTTTTCGCCATGAAACCAAGCAAAAGCCTGTTCAGCCGCCCTCCTGTATTTATCATCTCCCAGTATAATCCACGCTATCGTGGCTGCCTCCACCATACACGAGGCCTCAATAGGCTGCTGATCAAACGATGCTTTCATTCCACCTTTCTCATACCATCCGTTGGTTCCTATGGGTTGGAATGATTGGTCGTCAAACTGGATGTCTATTAAAAAGTCAAGGGACGCTTTCGCGATCTCGAGATCCTTGGTATCACCTATTACTATATAGGCCTCAAAAAGTGACTGCGGTATTCTAGGATTTGCGTACGTCAAGTAATCCTCAAACCATTTCCAATCCGAGTCGACTGAAGACTCGAATTTATCAGTGAAATATTTTGCAAGGCTCTCAATTTCTTGGATGATTGCCTCTTCAAACGGGTAAACATGGTAATATCCACACAGACCCATCAAAGTAAACGCCTTCGCCCGAGGTGAGGTGAATCTTCTCGAATGAGGCAATGATCTGTCGAAAAGGTACTTCGATACCTCTCTAAACTTATCGGGCATCCCCGAGTTCATCGTGCATCCTGCCGCCCACAGCACGTGGCCTACGCCGTCCTCGGTGCCTGCCTCATCCTGATAGATCCTATCGAACCCAAGCTTGTTATGATAACCCCCGTCATCTTTTTGCATGTAAATTAGAAACTCAAGGTATCTTTTGGCTAGACTCAGAGATAACTCGGTGCCATATCTTTCATGATGCCTCACAGCGGCAATGAGCGCCCTAGCGTTATCATCGGTCGCGTAACCATATCTCCTGTCAATGATCCTGTACTTCGAGTGTTGAGATACCCCTGTCTCATCTGTTAGGTTCAGCAACCCTTCCAGCTTATTGTCTGCTTCAGTCATTCTCAAAGACCTATATTCTGATAGAATATATTCACGTACCTCATGGCCACGTTGGGCCATATCATGTCACGGCTGTAACTGTATGCACGCTCCTCAAAACCGGTTCTTACATGCTCGTAATCTATCAAAGTTTCAACTGCACGAAAAATTGAATCAGGGTCCTTGAAATCGCATCTCATCGCTGCCCCTTGGTTAATCACTTCCTCTGCGTGGAGAAATGGTGTCGAGACGATTGCCTTCCCCGTGCATAGAGCATACAGTAAAGTGCCACTGCTAATCTGGTCCTCGTTGGGATACGCAAGTATGTAAACGTCCGTTGCCTGAAGGAACCTGATTAACTCGCTTTTACTTAAGAACCTGTTGACGAACCTAACGTTACGCTCCAATCCAAGAGACTCCGTTAGCTCGATGAGCGACTGCCTGTATGACTCTCCTTCACTCTTCCTTACTTCAGGATGGGTCTCTCCTATTATAAGGTACAGGAGATTTGGATGTTTATTCACTAGAGAAGGAAGAGCTTGAATCGCGTATTCTATTCCCTTTCCCCTACTCATCAGACCGAATGATGATAGAAGGAACCTGTCCTTAAGACCCAGTCCTTCTTTCACAGTAAAGCTTTGAACTTTTGGGACATTAGGACAGCCATGAGGGATGTATCTTATCTTGTCTACAAGTGTGTCGTACCGTTGTTCAAGGATCTTCGCACCCACTCTGGCGAGAATGACAACTTGGTTGCTAAGCCTCAAGACCTCTTTCATGACTCGCTCAGCGTCGGGTGGTGGGTCCTGTAGGATCGTGTGAAGTGTCGTGGTCACCGGTTTTTTCAGTGTTTCCATAAAGTCTATCAGGTAGTCGCCCCAAACGCCACCGAATAAGCCATACTCGTGTTGTATGTTGACGGCGTCGATGCTTGATTCATTGATCTTGTTTGCAGCATCAATGTATGACTCTGGGTCCTCTCTCTCTATCTGAAGCTTGACTGTACTTGGATAATCATAGTAACCACCTCGATCGTTGATTGCGGTGATTATGGGCGGTGATAATGCCTGAAGTCGCGAGATCTCATCTACCAGATCGTGGGTAAATGTAGCTATTCCACATTCACGTGGTGGATAAGTACTGAGATAAGTGATCACAGGTTTATCGATCGAACGTTTCATCAAATCATCTGGCATTGCCCTGGTCTGCTCAAGATAGGTGCTATGGGCAATGTCCAGCAATCTTCTCTCAGTTGTGATCCCTATAATTCTATCATTTTCCATCACGACAAGTCTTCGTATGCGGTGGGCCCTCAGGAGTTCCATAGCCTTCTTTATGGTTTGACTTGACTCGATGCTGATAATTGGAGACGTCATTATTTCC
>CALGBN010000397.1 GCA_937877765.1 Candidatus Bathyarchaeota archaeon
ACGCGGCCTCTGCGGTCACAGATGAGGCCCCGCCCGGGGATTTCCTCGACGACGCGTAGGCTGTTCGCTTCCGATTTTTCCCGGTATTCTTCGCTGTGAATGATCTGCAGTTGAATCAGGCGGAAGCAAAGGATGGCGAACAGGATTGAACTCACTGCCATCAAAACGCGCAGGCGAGCATTTAAACTGTAATCAGCCACGTCCCTTTTTCTCTTTGAATTGCGCGAAGGGTGTGAGCACCCATATTAAGCCCAGTGCCCAAGTATAGATAATCCCGGGTAGGGTGGAAGTCAGCAGCGGTTTAGTCCACCCGATTATATTCCAGGGTTCCCGGAAGTAATAAAAGACTCCGAAGGAGACGACTGCACCCAAAGCCAGCGTAATCAGGTATCTCAACTGAGTCTTGGTTCGGCCGGAACCGATCTGTCCGCTGATAAATCCTGACAGAGAATAGGCCAGGGCACCGAGACCGGTGGGACCCCCGCTGATTGTATCTAAGAGAAATCCCAGGCAAAAACCCCAGATAACGCCGGCGGTGGGTCCTGCAGCGAGGGCTCGCCCGACAATGAAAAGCACAATCAAATCGGGCTTGATGCCTTGAATGGTAACGATGTTTAAAAGGGTGATTTGCAGCAGGATAAAGAGCAGTCCAGTTAGCAAAACCTTAATCTGGCTCATGACGGCTCAGCGGAGGAGGAATTGACGAAAACTATGAAGACTTCTTCCAGGACAGAGAAGTCGACAACCGGTGCGACTTCGACGCGGAGGAAAAGGCTTTCGGGATTTCTATCGGTACGGACGACCTCTCCCACGGGAATTCCGGCAGGGAATACGCCGTCGAGGCCGGAAGTGATGACTTTCTCTCCTAATTGAACATTCTCAGATACCGGTATGTTCTCCAGCAAGAGACGCTCCCCACCAGCCCAAGCCGTGATTCCGTCCGCACGGCAGTTGGCGAGACGCACAGCAGCTCCCAGATTGCGGTCGAGCAAGCCCGCGAACTCGGACTCCTTGGCGACAACATACTGGGCTCGTCTTTCTCGTTCGATGTGGACATCGCCAGGGGTGGAGGAGCCTTCGTATGCGGAGAAGAAACCGCTCTGATGGCTGCAATCGAGGGAAAACGAGCCATGCCAACAACGCGACCACCATTCCCATCAACAAAAGGACTCTGGGGTAAACCAACAGCCATCAACAACGTGGAAACCCTAGCACATGTACCTAAAATAATCAGAGACGGACCGGATAAATTCGCAGAAGTAGGTAGCGAGAAAAGTAAAGGAACCAAGGTATTCTGTCTCACAGGTGCTATACAGAACAGCGGAGCAGTAGAAGTACCGCTGGGAACAGCACTCAGAACTCTTGTCTTTGATATCGGCGGCGGACCATATGAGGGACGCAGCTTCAAAGCAGTACAGACAGGTGGACCATCAGGCGGATGCCTATCAGAGGAACACCTAGACCTAGCACTGGATTACGAGTCCCTACAAGCAGCAGGTAGCATAATGGGAAGCGGTGGAGTAGTCGTAATGGACAATACTAGCTGTACCGTTGATGTCGCCAAGTTCTTCTTAGGCTTCACTACAGCTGAGTCATGTGGTCAGTGTACGCCTTGCCGTGTTGGTTTGAAGAGGATGCACGAGATACTGGATAGAATAACAAGAGGCGAGGGTAAACTTGAGGACCTTGAACTCCTCAAATACATGAGCACAGGCATCATCGACAGCAGTCTATGTGCGCTTGGACGTAGCGCACCAAACCCAGTACTAACTACCATCAAATACTTTGAGGATGAGTATCTGGCGCATATCAACGAGAAACGGTGCCCAGCAGGCGTATGTGACGCCCTGATCAAGGGCTACCATGTTGATTCTGAGTTATGCAAGAGCTGTGGGATATGTGTAAAAGAGTGCCCAGTAGGGGCGATTACACAGATTGAACCAGATAAGAAGGCATTGATCAATTCTGATACATGCATAAAATGTGGACAATGTTATACAGCGTGTCCATTCAACGCGATAAAGGAGGTATGGTAGATGTCAGTAGAACTAACCATAGACGGAACAAGAGTCACAGGCAAGAAAGGACAAACCATACTCGAAGTAGCACAAGAAAACAGAATACACATACCCACCCTATGCCACCATTCACTATTACCAACGAATGGAGCATGCAGAATATGTGTAGTGGATATTGGACGTAAAGACAGACTTGAGGCAGCCTGTACCACACCAATCACAAACGACATGAAAGTAGAAACCAAGAGCAAACGAGTACTGGACGCGAGACGCCTCAACCTAGAACTATTATTATCAAATCACCGAGCTGACTGCGTTACCTGTGAACAAGACGGACAATGCATACTACAGGACCTAGCCTATGAGCTTGAACTAGACCTGCATAAAACAGCCTTCAAGCCCCAGGATATCGACAAACCAGTTGACGATAGCAGCCCAGCAATCCTCTATGACCCTAACATGTGTGTACTATGTGGCAGATGCATCTCAGCATGCAACAACATACGCCACCATAATGTGCTCAGCTACAAGAACAGAGGCTACGATACCCTAGTAATTGCTGGACTAGGCGAGCTATTCACCGACAGCGACTGTGTAAACTGCGGAGAATGCATACAGGTCTGCCCCACTGGTGCATTAACCGAGAAACCAAGCAGGTTCATGGGACGCTGGAAAGAGCTTGAGATGACCGAGACCACCTGTCCTTATTGTGGAGTCGGATGTACCCTTGAGTTATACACCAAAGACAACACAATAGTCAAGATCAAAGGCAAAGAAGACGCATTAGAGAACCAGGGAAGCCTGTGTGTCAAGGGAAGATTCGGATACGACTGGGTGAACAGCCCAGAACGATTAACCACACCACTTGTCAGAGATGATTTCGGAGAGTTCAGAGAAGCCACATGGGATGAAGCATTGGACCTTGTTGCTGGTAAGCTAGCCGAGGTGAAAGATCAGTACGGGGCTCGTTCAATAATGGGTTTAGCCTCGGCAAAGTGCACTAACGAGGAAAACTATGTGTTCCAAAAGTTCTTCAGAGCATGTATCGGCACAAACAGTGTAGACCATTGTGCTAGGCTTTGTCACGCTCCTACTGTCGCTGGATTGGTGAAGGCGTTTGGCTCCGGTGCTATGACAAACAGTATTCAGGAGATGCTGGACACAGACTGTTTCCTCGTTATAGGCAGCAATACAACAGAGAACCATCCGGTGATCGCGAAATACATCAGGCAAGCGGTTCTTGATAGAGGCGCTAAACTGGTGGTGGCTGATCCACGAAAGATAGGATTGGTACGGGATTCGTCTATTTGGCTGCGTCAGCGTGGAGGCACTGATGTCGCGTTATTGAATGGGTTGATGAATGTGATAATCGAGGAGAACCTTCACGATGAGGCATTCATAATTGAGCGTACCGAGAACTATGAGGAACTCAAGAACACTGTCGAGAAATATACTCCTGAGCGAGTGGAACGAATAACAGGCGTCCCAGCGGACAAACTTAGGGAAGCAGCGAGAATGTACGCCAAGGCTGACCGGGCTTCAATCATTTTCAGCATGGGCATCACACAGCACACAACAGGCACAGACAACGTACTAAGCACCGCAAACCTCGCAATGCTCACAGGAAACGTAGGCAAACATGGAACCGGCGTTAATCCCCTAAGAGGGCAAAACAATGTACAAGGAGCCTGTGACCTTGGGGCACTACCAAACGTCTACAGCGGATACCAGAGCGTAGAAGACCCCCTTATAAGGCGCAAATTTGAGGAGGCTTGGGGAGCAAAACTCGATGAAAGAAACGGGTTGACAATGGTGGAGGCTTTCAACGCCGTAAGTAGAGGCGATGTTCAAGCTATGTACATCATGGGTGAGAACCCCATGGTAAGTGAGCCAGACCTCACTCACGTTGAGGAGAGTCTCAAGAAACTAGGTTTCCTCGTGGTACAGGATTTGTTCTTAACCGAGACCGCTCAGTACGCTGATGTAGTATTACCTTCGTGTAGCTTCGCTGAGAAAAATGGTACCTTCACAAACACAGCTAGACGGGTTCAGATGGTGCGTAAAGCAGTGGAACCCCCGGGTAATAGCAGGCTTGACTGGCAAATACTCTGCGAAGTCGCCACAAGAATGGGGTACCCCCTGTTTTACGGCTCTTCAGCAGAAATAATGAAGGAGATAGCATCAGTAACACCCATCTACGGGGGGATCACTCACGAAAGACTCCAAAAAACAGGGCTACAGTGGCCATGCCCGGTATTCGACCACCCCGGCACCCAGTTCCTTCACAGACACAAGTTCAGCAGAGGCTTAGGCAGGTTTCATGGTGTAGAGTATAAGCCAGCCGAGGAGTTACCTGATGAGGATTTCCCCTATATGTTGACTACTGGTAGGCTGCTTCAGCATTTCCACACTGGCACCATGACAAGAAGAAGCAAGGTACTGGATACGCTGGTGCCTGAGTGTCCAATTGAGATCAACCCCGCTGATGCGGATTCACTTGGCTTAGCTGATGGAGATCTCGTTGAGGTCTCAAGTAGGCGTGGTACCATTACCGGTAAGACAAGCGTCACGGATAGAAGTGATCTTGGGACAGTTTTCATACCTTTCCACTTCGCCGAGGCCGCTGCTAACGTGTTGACTAACCCGGCACTGGACCCCGATAGCAAGATTCCTGAATTAAAGGTGTGTGCTGTTCGGCTCAGGAAGCCTTGATCAATTTTTATAGTAATTATTTTTTATACTAGCCTTTAGTTAGGTATAAAACCCGCCGGTTTCCGAATCAACTGAAATATCGATGGGATTGATGAGATCAAACGCAAAATGGATCGGCAAGAGTCAGGTACTACTCAACGATGGAAGAGGTCATGAGACCATATGTGACTTACCTAGCGCCGAGAACGTTGGACCCACCGCCCTTGAGCTATCAGTTATGAGCTACGCGGGATGTATTGTAACAATTTTCAAAATAATCGCTGAGAAAAGGCGAATCAATTTTGAGAGCCTTGAGGTGGAGGTAGTTGCGGAAAAACCTGATGGGTCCAAAACAATAGAGTCTATAGAGTTTATCACCAAGGTGAAAAGTGATGCGGATCAGAAATCATTGAAGAAAGTACTTGAACTAACTTCTCTAACACTGTCTCTTATACACATCTGACGCTGCCGACGAATTAGACGGTGTAGATCTCGGTGGTCGCCGTATC
>CALGBN010000398.1 GCA_937877765.1 Candidatus Bathyarchaeota archaeon
GATGAGCCCCCTCAGGCATCAACAGCATTCGCTGTGTTCTCGGGTTTCCCCGAACCACTGCCTCGCAGCTAACCATCTCAGTGCAGATAAAAGGAGCATCGTACTCGGCTAATATTCGTCTGTAAGGGTAATCAGTGTAACCGGCTAGGGGAGGAAGAAGTAATTTCTCCTCCAGGAGTCTCTTAACAAACTCTTTGCCGGTCATAGGCATCCCATTGGGGATGCTGAGTATAAACCCTATGAAAAACGGGTTTAGATCTGGGCTAGGGCTTGTTTATAGTCTTCCAGTAGGTCCTCTGGGTCCTCTATGCCGATGGAGGCTCTTACTAGGTTCTCTGTGATGCCCATGCTTAGCTGCTGCTCTTTGGTTAACCCGCCGTGAGTGGATATACAGGGAATAGTCGATATAGTATCAACGCCACCTAGACTGGTCGCCAGCTTCACAAGTTCAAGCTTGTCAAACAGCTTTGTAATCGCTGGTATTCCACCCTCCACCTCGAAAGCCATCAAGCTTCCAAAGCCATGCATCTGCTTCTTGGCGATCTCATGCTGTGGGTGACTCTTTAGCCCCGGATAGTGGACGCGCATAATCTTGGGGTGATCCTCAAGCATCTTTGCTAGCTCCATTGTGTTGCTGTTCATGCGTTCTACACGAAGAGCCATGGTCTGCATACCTGTGATAAGTAGGAATGCTCCGAAGGGGTCCAATGTCTGTCCGTAGTCGCCCCTCATGCTCTTGATCTTCCTGATCCTATCTTTGGTGCTGGCTGCTGCTCCACAGACAACATGATGATGCCCGGATAATGACTTGGTTGCGCTCTCAACTACAATGTCTACGCCTAGTTCCAGTGCCCTCTGGTTCATGGGTGAAGCAAAAGTATTGTCAAGGATTGTGGTTACTCCGTGTTTTCGTGCTATCTTTGTAGCTTTCTGAATATCAACAAGCTTCAGCAAAGGGTTTGTCGGTGTCTCAAGGTAAAGCAGACTTGTCTTATCTGTGATCATGTCCTCGATCTCCTCAACCTTTGATGCATCAAAAAAGTGACTTGTAATTCCACGTTTCTCGGGCATGGTCTTGAACAACCTGAAAGTCTCGCCATAGAGATCGTTCTGGGCGATTACCTCGTCACCGTTCTCGACTACGCTGTTGATGGCAGCGGTTATTGCCGCCATTCCGGCTGAGAAGACGGCGGCGTCCTCGCTGCCTTCAAGGTCTGCTATCTTGATTTCAGCTGCTCTTTGGGTTGGGTTTCCTGTGCTTGTGTAGGTGTAGCCTGTTTTCTTGTGACCGTATAATGCGATCAGGTCTTTTACGTTTGGGATTGAGTAAGTTGTGGTCTGATAGATGGGTGTCACTACGCTTCCGTAGTTGGGGTCTGCCCCTGTTCCCACGTGTACACACCTTGTTGATGATCCATATTTCTTTTCAGTGTTCATTTTTTTTACCTCATTTCTCCTATTATTGTAGTATTACTGAATAAATATTAGTCTAGTCTGTAGAAAAAAGTAATCTCTTGACATAGCGTGTTCTGTAAATTTTTCTTAGTAAACAAGCTTAAACTTACATCCAAGAACATGAAAATATGCGAGTTGAGTACACTACAATAATGGTAGGTTTCCAGTCACCTTATCGATGAACTGTTCCTGATGAGGCCCAATACCGATACATGTTGTTGTACCAGGAGGCACCTCAGTGTGCCCAGCGTCCTGAATCAACACATAAGTAATATCCAGTGACTCTGCTTTCTTAGCTAACTCTTCAAGCTCCTCAAAGCTATCCGCCTGAAGCGCTACTTTCTTGGCTCCTTCGTCCCTCCACCTTCGCCAGTGTTTTGTCTGGGTGCGCTTTCCCTCCTCGCTGCACCCTACTGCCGCGTGGCAAGCCTGTGCAACCATTTTACCGAGGCTCATGTTGAGGTCGGTGCGCATGACGATGACCATCTTGTAGGTGAATGGACTGTTCTTACCCATCTAGGGTACCAGCCTGTCACGGTCACGGGGGAACATGCAGCACTCGCGGATGTTATCCTGCCCTGTTACTGTCATGGTTATTCGCTCCATCCCGATGCTCCAACCAGCGTGAGGTGGCGCACCATAACGGAATGCACCGATATAGTACTCAAAGTTGTCAGGGTTCAAACCCTGTCTCTTATACACATCTGACGCTGCCGACGAATTAGACGGTGTAGATCTCGGTGGTCGCCGTAT
>CALGBN010000399.1 GCA_937877765.1 Candidatus Bathyarchaeota archaeon
TTCAAGCAGAAGACGGCATACGAGATGTAGAGAGGTCTCGTGGGCTCGGAGATGTGTATAAGAGACAGCTATAGTATTTGTTATAGTAATAGGTTCTGTTGATGAAGTTGAATGTCCTGGTGTCCACCTGTCCATACCAGATTGGGGCACCAAGCACCAAAGCGTCCATGGACTCAAGATCAGGCTGCATCTTATCAAAATCATCCAACGGCAGGAGAACCTTTTCCTCAAAATATCCGATTTGACCTATGAAAACGTCTCTAAGTCTCCAAGTTACCACAGTATGTCCTGCATCTAGGGCTCCATCAAGCACCGCTCTAACAAGCTTGTATGTATTCCCCTCATGTTTTGGTCCGCCAATTACTCCTACTACTTTCAAACCTTATCCTGCATTCAGGGGCTTCATACTGTAAATATGCTTCCTTTCGCATGTTTTTTACATCCATAGCCCCATGATCCAGATATGATGAAAGAAACTGCTTGGAAATGGATCGATGAACACCGAGAAGAGTTCATCGAGGTAAGCGACAAGGTATGGGAGTACGCGGAACTCGGATTGGTTGAACATAAATCCGCAAAACTACACGTCGAGACCCTCAGGAAACATGGGTTCAAAGTAGACCACGGCGTAGCAGGTATGCCCACAGCCTTTGTAGCAACATGGGGAGAAGGCGAACCAGTAATAGGATTCATGGGCGAATACGACTCACTACCCGGAATCAGCAACAAAGCTGTACCCTACAGAGAATGGCTCGTGGTTGATGGCTGTGGACACGGCTGCGGACACAACGTCCACGGCACCAGCGGATTCATGGCTGCAATCGCCACCAAAAACGCAATGGAAAAAGAAGGAATCAAAGGAACTATCAAGGTCTATGGAAGCCCAGCCGAGGAAAACTACGACGGCAAAGCCTACATGGTCAGGGCAGGCTTGTTCAAAGGCGTTGATGCCTGTCTGAGTCACCACCCAGGAGGCATGAATGTCGCCGGACTAGCCTCAAGCAATGCAGTAAACAGTGTCAAGTATGAGTACTTTGGGAAGACTGCTCATGCAGCTGGCAGCCCCGAGCATGGACGCAGCGCGTTGGATGCTATCGAGTTGATGAATATCGGAGTCAACTATCTCAGAGAACATGTGATACAAGAGGCTCGTATTCACTATGTTATCGAGGAAGGCGGAGGACAACCAAACGTCGTCCCAGATTATGCCCGAAGCTGGTACTACATCAGGGCACCCGAGCGTTCACAGGTCCAACAAATCTACGAACGAATAAACAAAATCGCAGAGGGAGCAGCCATGATGACCGAGACCACGCTTAAAGTCGATCTCATCGCGGCGATCTACAACAAGATACCCAACAAGGTACTCAGTGAGCTTGTCACAGCAAACATGCGTGAGATTGGACATCCCGGATGGACCAAAGAAGAGGAAGAGTTCGCAGCGAAGATAGCCGAGACCCTTGACAAGGACGCCAAGATGCAGAGTCTACGAAAGTATGGTGTGCCAAACGCGGAAAAGTACAAGGACGTCAATCTGATGACTGATATCCTTGATGCTTGGAACGACGGCGAGGTAAGCAAAGGCTCAACAGACGTATCTGATGTATCGTGGCAATGCCCCACAATGGAATTCGGCACAAGCTGCAACGTGCTTGGTGCACCGGGTCACGACTGGAGATTCACAGCGGTAAGCGGCATGAGCATCGGTCACAAGAGCCTAATATTTGCGGCAAAAACCATGGCGGCGTCAGCGTTAGACCTATTCACCAAGCCAGAGTGGCTTGAGAAGGCGAAGAAGGAGCATAAGGAGCGATTGGGCAATAGAGTCTACACGAGTCCTATTCCCCCTGATGTTCATCCTCCTTTGGAGATCGCAGAAGAGGCTTGGAAGAAGCTCAAGGGTAAGCAATAACCCTAACTTTTTTTTATTCAATTTTTACTATATTCAAAATAATTATAACTAAACTTCTCAACTTTCTACCATGGTGTCCTCTAGCGGAAAACCGATTATCCAACTCGGGTTGATTTTATTCCTCTTAACTGCGTTATACACAGGTATCTCTGTCTACGCACAGTCAAATACGATAAATGGAACCATGGGGTCCTACAACTTCCCCGCTGGTCAATACGAAATAATCAGCCAAGCCGATGATATTTTCTCCCCAGTAGAAATAATTTCAGAGGGTAAACCCCCTTCCACAACCTATTCTTACATCTCCGAGGGCAATGGATACTTGTATGTACAGTTTGAGCCTACTGCAGGCGACTGGCTGCTCGTCGAAGTCGGAGACGAGACCGGTAGCTGGGGATATACAGACAGCTTCAGTGTAAATGTTCAAGATGGCGAGACCGTCATCTTCACAGTTACGCCTCCTTCTAGACAGACCGACTATGAGATGCTTCAAGACGACGACTCTGGTCCGATTACCTTTATTGATACCTTTTCATGGAACACAACATCTGGTATCATCTCTTATCAACTGGAGTTAGTAGACGTCCCCGAGGTCGAGTTCGGTTGGTATCCAAGAGAACCTGCTCGTGGAGATGATGTTACCTTCTATACTCAGGTGAACACCATGACCGTAAGCTCCATGACTTGGCTCATCAACGGTGTTGAGCTGGACTCCTCATATGGCTCATCAACATGGACATACACAAACATACAGGACGGTGTCTACGAGGTTACTTTACGCGTCGAGGACATGTTTGGCGCGACAGCTGAGAAGACCTACACGATTACTGTGGGTGAGTCGCAGGTATTTCAAGGGGTTATTTTTGATGATCTTGGCAACCGATACGAGGACTTGACTGTTCATTTCTACTGGAATGATGTGTTTCAAGGAACCACATACACAGATGCCGATGGTCACTACGAGTTCACAACGGTAAACGGACAGCCAATCACCTTACCTTTAACTGGCATGGGTGAAGTGAAGATAGAGTTCGTGGACAAGGATCACGTGTTTGAGATACGCGACCTCAAAGCAGATAAAACAAAACCAGTCTCGGTTATTTATCCTGTCACTTCTATTACTTCGGTTGACCAGTTGGAGTATAATATTGGATTTTATGGCGATATGGCGGATGACGCTGATACACCCCAAGTGAACGAGGCACTAACAGATGATCATGCCTTGGTCTTCTATTATACCAATATCGCGAAACGGTTCTACGATGAAAAACTCAACTACATCTTCTGGAATACACCACTCTATGTGACTACAGATGATAAAAATACAAATGAAGCATATTTCAAGTCAGGAAATAACCCCGAGATCGATGGAAAGACAACTTACCCCATGATCTATTACTCATCGCTAGCATTGAAGAGAACAGACCCGGATGCGCCACTGAATCGTGAGTTCCACGAGTTCAGTCACTATATAATGTGGGATTATTATGGGGAACTACCTGAACGCCATTACTTTTGGGATGCTACTACCGGTAAATGGAAGCCCCTTGATACTAACCATTGGGGTATCGCTAACCATTGCACATCAGACAGCTACCTTGAAGCCTTCGCAGAGTTCATGTCCTTAGTCATCAACAAGGAGATGAATGTCCAACCCCCGACGACAACCATGCTACCAGATTTCGCTTGGTCAAGATACACAATAGGAGGCGCAAACGAGTATTTAGGATATAACCGTGACCAATCTTACAGGTTTGAGGAATTATCTTTTGCCAGCATCCTTTGGGACCTTTATGATGGAAAAGAGGTTGCAGATAGTGATAATGTTGACCTGACTCTTGAACAGTTATGGGATATACTCATGCAAATCTATGTTTTACCAAAATATTATGAGAATGACGCAACAACGGGAATGCTCATTAAACTGGATGAAAAGACCACAGAGGTACGATACATCAACTACATTAAAGACCTCTATGATGGCTTAATCGAAAACGAGCCATTCTATGATTACTCAACTAGCGACATCGACGCGATTTTTGTTTCCCATAAAATATTCAATGACCTCAACGCCGATGGTACATGGCAACAAGGAGAACCAATCGGCATCAATCTAAAATGGGGTATCGAACGTAGAAAGCACCCAGTTGACGAGTCGTGGCTACTGACTTTGAACATCCCTGAAAACATGCTACCAATAGACATCACTGTCACAACAACACATGAGGGAACATTTACACAGTATGACCACGAGTACACTGTTACGGTATACGATTACCCCGCCCAGATACCAATCATCATGCCTCCAGAGAAATACACACCAGAGATGACTGTAGAGGTAACAAAACAAGGCTACACGGACACAAGTCCACTGGTACTCGACCCTGCTACATATGATGAACTAATCACTACACAGGGAAACCTAGGCTCACACACACCAAGCCTAGAAACAACCGAAGAAGACGAGTACATCTATATCAACCAAGTAGACTCACCAACCACTGTAGAAGCAGGCTCAACCATCACCCTCACCGCCTCACTGGAATACAGTTTCAACGACATCACATTGATTAGCCTAGGCGTCTACGACTATGCAACTGAATCATACGCCTTCGACGAGACTTACTGGGTTCAAGGCACAGACATAGAAGATTATGTAGTACAGTTTACTGCACCGGATACTCCCCAGACCCTTGAACTTGAAGCCAACGTGATATTCCAGATTGGTGAGGAATGGTATTACACCGACAATGATCAATGGTACAACTACTTCACCATAGACGTTGTAGAAGCAGCAGATGAAGGAATACCCGGCTACCCACTACCCGCAACACTAGCCGGATTAACCTTAGTGCTCCTACTATTGAAGAAAAAACGAGACCCACAGCTACTCTAGTATTGCTACTACTCCTTTTTCTCCATCAACCCGTATTCTCTGACCCGTCTTCAACCTACTAGTAGCATCATAAACCCCAACAACAGCCGGTATCCCATACTCCCTAGCCACAATAGAACCATGAGTCATCAAACCACCAACCTCCATCACCAAACCACCAGCAGCTAAAAACAAAGGAGTCCAAGCAGGATCCGTAGCCGGACACACCAGTATCTCACCGGGCAACAGTTTCTCAGAGGATGGATCAAACATCACGTGAGCAGTCCCCTCCACGACTCCTGGGGAAACCGGGGCGCCTTGTAGTGTTTTTCCATCGCTGCTTGATGAACCATAGTAGGCGTGTCCATCACTCAGAAGTATTCTCGGTGGATTCCGCTGCGTATCTAGCTTGAATTTTTGTTTTCTCTCCGTAACAACCATACGCCAGTCGCGGTGCTCTAACTCATCAATCCTCAGATAGAAAACATCCCGATATGACTCAAGATAACCCTCTGATTCCAGTATCTTGCCTATCGATAGAAGACTACGCCTTGCATTATACAGCATCTTGACGATATAGAGCTTAGGTGATTCTCTTAGCCCAGCGAGATTACGCTGCCTTACACCAAGATACTTAACAATCTGTTTGCTTCTCCATCCCCATTGTCGTTTTGCCTCCTCGGTTATATGCTCCAGTGATGCCTCCGCAGACTCCGCCATATGTTTAAAAACCGTATCAGGCGCTTTTTCGGGATCATCTATCGTGCTGTAAGTCTGTATCATCTGTATAATGTGGGCGGGGACTTCACCCCAGCGCAGCGTACCAACATCTATCTCAGCGACACCACGCATGCCATAAGAATCCAAGAAGCTCTCAAGCTCTGTTTGAAAAACCACTGGAAGCTCTCTCTTCAGGTAAGCGTCAGCTAGTTTCTCAACAGGTTTCTTTAATGCGTTCATTGAAGCAGGGTCCGCTCTGATGTGTTTCACCTTCTCCCACAGCATCAGATCCATCTCCGTGGTCACGTTATAGGGGAGCCCTCTGCTAATGTTCAACGCATCATTGTCAAGCCCCAGTCTCTCTGCACGCATCTTGATCTGGAAAAACATGCCCTGACCAGCTGCAACAGAAGGTAGTATTCTCTTCAGAATGGTGCGGTGGATGCTCTCCAACAGTCTATGAACGTAATTTCGATGCTCCTCAAGGGTCTTTACCTCCTCCCCTGCTTTTCTCCAGTACTTGACCTCTGATTCGATCTTATTGTTCATCTTCTTTCTACTGCTGACTGGTCTGAGAACCGAGCCAAGGAACCTGCATATAAAAGGCACCAACACCGGAACTATCAGACTCATATCATGAAAACTAGGCTTACTATCCTTCTTCTCGATCCTAGAATCAGATATAATCTCCTCAACAGATGACGCCATCACAGGTTCCACGTACTGTAAAACCCCACTGACAATACCATGATACCGTTTATTCCTGAAAAGCTCAGTAATGTTACTATAGAGCCTGCCCCCCGCTATGAGAAACCGCTTGTTCTCCTTTGGACTCAAGGTACCACCCAGCTTCTTCTGGATATAGCCAAGCATCTGTAAGATGACATCAATACCCATTGGTGTCAAGGACTGAAGCACACCCTGTACATGCCCAAAGGAACCATAAACCAGAAGCGGCTCAGGCATTGCACCCGGCGGCAGTGGATACAAACCTGTTACAGGGCGTGACTGAAGCACATAGAACCTATCATCATATCTCGCCCACTCAATATCCTGCGGGGAACCATAATAATCCTCAATTTTGATGCCCAGATCTACTAATTCCCTGATTTCCTCTTCATTTAGGCCTTGTCTACCTGAGCCATCCTTCTCTCCAAGCCTCACAGACTTGATTAATCCACTCCGTTTATCCACCACGTACTCATCAGGCTCAATCCGCCCCGAGACCAACGCCTCACCAAGCCCAAAAGATGCATTAACCACAGCCTCAGTACGCACACCAGTCAAGGGATTAACAGTAAACAAGACACCAGAGGTAACACTCTGCACCATAGCCTGAACAACAACCGCAAGCGAAACCACATCCTGCGGTATCTTGTTCCTCCGCCTATACCCAATGGCTCTAGGAGTCCACAAACTACTCCAACAATCCACAACAGCCCTAAGAAGCGCCTCCTTTCCCTCAACATTCAGGAAAGTATCTTGTTGCCCAGCAAAGGAGGTCTCGGGAAGGTCTTCCGCGGTAGCTGAGCTACGAACCGCTACCTTGTCTACCTCATGTCTTTGATATGCCTCAATGATCGTTTTTCTGAGGGTTTCAGGCATCTTTCCCTGAGTAAACGTTTCTCTGATGTGTTCACTGGCTGTTTGAAGAGATTCAACAGTATCATCGATTATGGCAATATTCTCATCAATAATACTCTGGAGACCGTTAGCTTCGACGTACTCATTGTATGCTGATGTAGCGATGATAAACCCCTTTGGGACGTTGAAACCCGCCTCTACCAGTAAACAGAGGTTAAGCCCTTTCCCACCAGCAGTTCCAAGTGAAACAGATTCGCCCAGCTCATAGATATGCATAGAATCAGCTCCTCGCTACGACACCATACATGAAAACATCAACAATGGCATCAACCCAGTCAATATCCGGCAAAGGAAGCGTCTCACTAGGAGCTGCAACAACCTCTGTGTAGACATACCCAAAGATGAGACTCACAAGAACCCGTAGAAACTTCTCAACAGGCATATCCCTGAAAAGCCCAACATCAGCTCCCCTAACCCTAGAGATAAAACCACTAAAAACCGGGTAAAGCCGAGGCGGTATTGCCCTGATACTCTTCCCCTGCCTTTCCTGTGCATCAATTAACCCCAGTCTGATGTAATCCTCATGACTCAACATGGTCTCCACAACTTGCCGTATTGAAGACCGCAACGCCTCCTCTGGGTCAGATATCGACATCATTGCTAGCTGATCAGTCACTTGAAGCAGGGACATGCTTTCCCTTATTAGTGTCTCAAATATCTCTTCCTTACCACTGAAGTGGTTGTATATAGCCCCGGGGGTGATTTTCACCTCGTCAGCTATCATCCGCATACTTGTCCCGCTATAGCCTTTCTTCAGTATCAGCTTCTTTGATGCTTCTAGGATGGTCTTTCTTGTTTTTTCTCCCTTGGTTCGAGTCATCACTTGAAAAGTAAACGAACGTTCATTTATTATTTATGGGAAAAATCATCAAACAAGGAAAAAAAATAGAAAATTAGTCATCCATTGGTGGACCAATAGACATGTTATAATCTTCATCAGGTATTACATAAACTCAAAAAGTACAATCTGATAGATGATGAAGTAACGGTCACCGACAACTCGTTCATACTCAAACTAAGACCATGACTACTTATCCCTGTCTCTTATACACATCTCCGAGCC
>CALGBN010000400.1 GCA_937877765.1 Candidatus Bathyarchaeota archaeon
CCCCCCCTGAGCCGGGAGAAGAAATGGGGCTTCGAAGCCACGGCGAAGAGAGGCGACGAGGTCGTCGCCGGAGACATCATAGGGACGGTGCAGGAGACGCCCAGCTTCGTCCACAAGATCATGGTCCCGCCAAACCAGACTGGCGTCATCAAGAGCATCGATGAAGGAGAGTTCACCGTCACAGACACAATTGGCGTCTTGACCACCGAGAACGGTGACGTTGACCTCAAGATGATGCAGACATGGCCAGTCAGGGTTGGAAGACCAATCAAGGAGAGGCTTGCACTAAGCCAGCCACTCATCACAGGACAAAGGGTCATTGACACCTTCTTCCCCTGCGCCAAAGGCGGCGCATCAGCCGTACCCGGCGGATTCGGAACAGGTAAAACAGTCACACTACAACAGATCGCAAAGTGGAGCGACGCTGACCTCATCGTCTACATTGGATGCGGTGAGCGTGGAAACGAGATGGCTGACGTAGTCGACCAGTTCCCAGAAATCGAAGACCCACGAAGCGGCAAGAAACTCATTGAGCGTACTATTATCGTAGCAAACGTATCAAACATGGCGGTATCCGCGCGTGAGGCCAGCATCTACATGGGTATCACTATTGGCGAGTACTTCAGAGACATGGGATACGACGTATCACTGATGGCCGACTCCACCAGCAGGTGGGCAGAAGCCCTCAGAGACATCAGCGGCAGGCTCGAAGAAATCCCAGCAGAAGCAGGATTCCCAGCCTACCTTGCTGACCGTATCGCAAGCATCTACGAGCGAAGCGGCAGAGTAAAAGTACCCGCCACAGAGGACAGGTATGGAAGCCTAACATTGCTCGGAGCCGTCTCACCACCCGGTGGAGACTACTCAGAGCCAGTTACAACTACCACACTCAGATTCATCGGAACCTTCTGGGCACTGGACAGCCAGCTAGCTTATAGAAGACACTTCCCAGCCATCAACTGGCTGCGTAGCTTCAGTAGATACCTTGATGTTGCAGCCAGATGGTGGAGTGAGCTAGATCCCACATGGGAAGAGACAAGAAGCCAAGCACTTAGAATACTGGAAGAGGCAGCCGAGATCGAGGAGACAGCCCGCATCATCGGTGAAAAGGCGCTCCCAGACGACCAGAGGCTTGTTCTATTGCTCGCAGAGATGCTCAGGGAAGGCTTCCTAGTTCAGAGTGCTTTCCACGAGGTTGACCGCTATTGTCCACCAGAGAAACAGGTCAAGCTACTACGACTCTTCACGGACTTCTACAATACAGTCCGACCATTGATCGAGCAGGGAGTACCCATCGACCAAGTACGTGAGCTAGACGTAATCAGGGATATTATGAGGCTCAAGGAGTATGCTGGAGAAGAACCCATCGACAAGGCGAGAACCCAGATGATGTCCGAGATAGATGCATTAGCAGATCAATACGAGGTGGAATCAGCATGAGCATAGTATACAAGACCACATCAGAGATCAGAGGACCAATCCTAATGGTCCAGAAGATCAAGGACGTAGCATACGACGAGATCGTATACATCGAGCGACCAGACGGAACAATCGTACAGGGAAGCGTACTGGACGTAAGCAAAGATTACGCAATGATCCAGTGCTTCGGAGTCACCTCTGGTTTTAACCTGAACACCACAGTAAAGTTCAGCGGAGACGTACAACGAATCCCAGTATCAGAAGACCTCATCGGCAGAGTCTTCAACGGAAGCTTCGAGCCCATCGACGATATGCCACAGATCATCAGCAGCGACCTCAGAGACGTAAACGGCGGAGTCATCAACCCAGCCGCCCGTGAGGTACCAAAGGAGTTCATCCAGACGGGAATGAGCGGCATCGACGGCATGACAAGCCTCGTCAGAGGACAGAAACTACCTATCTTCAGCGAGTCCGGCCTAGCACACAACGAGCTAGCCGCACAGATCGCAAGACAGGCAACTATCCCCGGATCAGAGAGCGATTTCGCCATCGTATTCGGCGCAATGGGAATTAAAAACGAAGAAGCAGCATACTTCCGTAGTGAGTTCGAGAAAACAGGCGCACTGAACAAGAGCGTAATGATCCTTAACCTAGCTGACGACCCACCGATTGAGCGTATCGTCACACCACGTATCGCCCAGACCGTAGCAGAGTACCTAGCATTCGACTTAGGAATGCACATACTAGTCGTACTAACAGACATGACAAACTACGCAGAAGCACTACGTGCCATCAGCATCGCAAGAGAAGAGATTCCAACACGAAAAGGCTACCCCGGCTACCTTTACAGCGACCTCGCTACTATCTACGAGAGAGCTGGACGTATCAAGGGAGTACCCGGATCAGTTACACTGATGCCAATCCTCTCGATGCCAGCAGGAGACATCACTCACCCAATCCCAGACCTAACAGGATACATTACAGAGGGTCAGATACTGCTCCAGCGTGAGCTTTCACTCCGTGGTATCTATCCACCAATGAACGTGCTACCCAGCCTATCACGGTTGATGAAGGACGGTATCGGTGAGGAGACCACACGAGAAGACCACCAAGACGTATCAAACCAGCTTTACATGGCGTACGCTGAGGGACAGCGAGCCAGAGGCTTGGTCAGGATCGTCGGTGCTGTAGGTCTCTCTGAGCGTGAGCGCCAGTGGCTCAGGTTCGCGGACCGTTTCGAGCAGGAGTTCATCAATCAAGGTATCTACGAGAACCGTACCATCGAGCAGACACTTGACCTCGCATGGGATCTACTGAGTGACCTACCAGAGGACGATCTAATCAGGGTACGTGAAGCATACATCGAAAAGTATCACCCAGCACACAAGAGTGAAGCATAACCATGTCTGCGACATCCGGTATTAGGCCCACAAAGGGCTACCTCATGGAGACCAAGAGGCGAATCCAGACCATAGAGAGAGGAACCGAGTTCCTCAAACTTAAACGGGATCAGCTCGCAAAGGATCTGACTGAGAGCCTCGACGTCTTGAAGGGTAGAAGGGGAATGATGATGAATAATCTTCAGGAAGCCTACAGCGCCCTAACTGCGGCCTATTTGAGTCTAGGACCAGCGGAAGTACAGAGTCAGGCACGAAGCATCAAAAACACTCTTGACCTTGAGATACTGCCCAGAAGCGTAATGGGTGTCGTATATCCATCCGTACGGGTCAAGGAGACCCCTGAGATTTCAGCTGAGCTGGACATTACATTGTCTCATGCCGCTGAGAAGGTCTATGAGATCATTGAGGAGCTAATCAGGCTAGCCGAGTTCGAGGAACGGGTCAGCAGGATCGCCGAGGAGCTGGGTACAACCAGCAGGAAGGTAAACGCCCTTGAGAACATGGTTATACCCGACATGCAGCACACCATCAAGTTCATCGAGGATAAACTCGACGCAGAATCAATGGAGGAGCTTGTCAGGATGAAGCTAATCGGAGGCACACGACAATGACACGAGCAAACCTAGGAACCAACTATGTGGTTCTTCGGACCCATGCTAGGATCGCTGACCTGTTGAACAAGCAGCAGATGCAGCGACTCGCAGAGGCAAACGACATCAATGAGTTCATAGAGCGCCTCAAGGAGACCCCCTACGGGGAGATCGAGGTAGAACACGACGACAAGATCGCGTTAAACCTTGAGAAGGTTTTCATCAAAAAATTCACTGACAGGATCGAGGAAATAGTGAAGATCACCCCAGCTAAGATGGGGGAGTTCCTTCACGCATACTTCGACTTCAGGTTTGAGGTTCTGAACCTCAAACGTATTCTCCGAGGTAAGTTCACTGAGAGCTCAACAGAGGAGATCGCTGAGTCCTTGATACCCATTGATCCTTACATTGTGAAGGATTATGATGAACTTATCAACGCCAAGAACCTCGATGAGGTGGTCATGAAGCTTAACGGCACATCTTATCAGACCTTGATCGATAAGCTGCCACTCTATCAGGAGCATGATGCACTTTGGCCACTTGAGCTTGAGCTTAACTATATCTATGCAAGAAACATCCTCAGATTGACTGAGAAACTTGCAGCTAGTGATAGGCGTATCGTGAATAGTCTCGTAAAGTATGAGACTGATGTCGAGAACGTCTTGATAGCCATCAAGCGAAGAGGTAAGGAGGATGTTGACATGGAGTCCATCTTCCCAGTAACTTATGGAATTGACAGAGATGACTTGAAGGCCTTCATCGAGGAGGAGAACCTGAACAAGGCTATCGATGGATTAGAAGAGCCATACAGGTCTGTACTGGAGCCCATCAAGACAGGTGATATAGCACTTGTGCGTGCAATGCTTCGTAAGGGAAAATATGATGCAGCCACGAAGGCTCGTGCTGGTAACCAGTTCGGGTTCAACGTGATACTAGCGTTTCTCGTCTACAGTGAGATCGAGAAGGATAATCTTGTGGGTCTTGCGTGGGGTGAGGTTCAGGGTTTGAGCCCTGAGCAGTTGCTGAAGTACATCGTTATTCCTTGGGACTAACCCTTTTACATTATTCTTTCCACTATTACTCTATGAGTCAACGAGTAGAAACTGTATATTTTGAAGGCAAGGGCAAAGAGTACACAGAGGAAACCTTGCTTTTAGCCAAGAAACGAGCAGACGAACTAGGAATAAAGAACATTGTCATCGCATCATACACAGGTTACGCAGGTGTATTAGCCTCAGAGATGTTTAAAGACTATAACTTGGTGGTCTCGGCTGGTATGGTTGGATTCACAGAGCCAAATGTTCACAGGATGCAAGACGAGAACAAGAAAAAGATAGAGGCAAACGGAGGTAAGATATTCTATCACTTGCACAGCTTCGGTGGACTAGGACGAGCAGTCAAGCAGAAGTTTGGACCAATACAGATAGACGAGATCATAGCATATACGCTACGTACCTTCAGTCAGGGAGTCAAGGTAACCCTTGAGATCAGCTGTATGGCGTGTGACGCTGGTTTGATCCGCTCTGAGGTACCATGTATTGCCATAGCTGGTAGTGGTGGTGGCGCTGATACGGCTGTGGTTTTGATTCCCCAGAACACTCACCGGTTCTTTGATACAAAGGTACTAGAGATTTTATGTAAACCGAGGATAGGGTAAATCCCTAGTCCTCTCCTTTCGGTGAAAAAAGGCGTTTATTTTTCTAGGAATATTGTTTTCGCCCACCACTTGATGAGTGGTGCCATGAGGATTACCCAGTTCAGGGCGAAGGTTATGGTCTGTTGATCCATATTATCAATCTATAGATATTGTCTAGTGATATGTGGTTATCCTGCATACGACTAATATCGATCAGTGCTACATATCGTAAATCTTTGTTATCGCTCTGTTAACAAGCCTTTTTTCAGTACCTATTTAACTAAAAAATACCCAATTAAGTCTCTTATTTTTGACATAGAAGTATCAATTTACAGTCATCAATATGTAACAAAAAACAAGCATCATTTATAAAAAAGGAGACATTTTCAACCGTTACATGGACACTAAAGACCCTACTATCAACAAAATACTGGAAACACAGTTAAAGGAAATATACCAAAAAAAATACATCAAATCAGAGATACAGACCATAATGCAGTATCCCTTCAGAGAAAACCAGTACATCGTCACCTACAACCTCGAACTCAAAGACTCCTACCCCATAGTCAGAGCAAAAATAGTAGTAGACACCGAGACAGAAGAACTCAAACTCTACGACCCCGGACTCCTATAGTGACCCCGATGATACTCATCGACAAAAAAGTCTTCAAAGCAATGCAAGAGTTCGCAAAAAACAACCACCCCCGAGAGATCATCGTATTACTAAGAGGCAAACGAGAAAAAGACAATATAGTCATAACAGACTGGCTTCTACCTCCATTCGGAACTGGAGGAAATGGTTTTGCCTCATTCCCCACACACATGCTACCAATCGATTTCACAATAATGGGGACCGCTCACAGTCACCCAAGTGGACGTCTTACTCCTTCAGCAACGGACATGAACAATTTCTATGGACGAGTGATGATGATTATCGGTCCACCATACGATGAGCCACGCGGAGCCGCCTATTACAAGAGCGGTGAACAGATTCCTATCCGGTTCAGCCCCCAACAATAATGGGAAATATAGTGACCTTGTCCCCGGGCTTGAGTTTCGCAGAGTCCCAGAGCTTCTTATCATTTACTATGACGCCCACTACCCTTCTATCATAAGCATACAATGTGTGCTCCCCGAGTGTGGCAATAAACTCACGTAACGTGATCGCCTGTTCTACGGTTTTTGTCATGGGCTTCGGGTACATCGATAATTTGTGAATCTGGCTTCAATTATAGTTTATCTAGTCCTAGTTCCTTGCGCCGCTGCACATACCGTCTGTACCATGTTTCCACGTTTTCATGGGTTACGTGGTCTTTGTGATGTCTGAAGCCTCCTTTGGCTGTCTGGGGTATGTGCATTAATTCGTGGATGAGTGTTCTGTCCTGTGATTTTGGTGGATAGTAATCAAATTGTTCGTGGATGACTTCGATGATGTAAGTGGGCTTCATGTCCAGTGCTGTTTGCCATATTCTGCCCAAACCATGTATTCGTGCTATTGTTCGTTTACTTGTGCTTCCTCGGCTTCTGATGCAGTGGAGGTTCTCTTGGTCTATGTGGTCGAACTTGAGTATGTCGATGATCTCTGTGATTCGTTTTTGTATGTCTGGGGCATCGTAGTACTGGATCATTGCTTGTAGTCAGGGTGTCTGGTTTTTTTCTCTTTGGATAAGAAACCTTATATTGGTTGGATGATCCATCCAACACAGTGCTTTGCTAACTACAGACCCCAAAAAACTATCCCTAATAGCCATACTCACAGCCACAGCCATAGCCACAAATTACCTAATGATCGGGGCTGTCAACATCAAGTTCATGGACCTAATAGTATTCACAGCAGGATACCTACTCGGCTCAAGACTAGGAGCCACAACTGGAATACTTGTCTGGCTAGTATATGGCATCGTCAACCCATTTGGGTTCAGTCTACCTGTATGGGTAGCCACGATCCTCGGTGAGACCTTGTTTGGAATAGCTGGGGGCTACTTTTCACGGCAACAGATCGAGGGAATTGGTTTTGATCCTTGGATTGCTGCTGCCGGTTTCTTGGTGACCTTTGTCTATGACCTTTTCACTAACATCGTGTCTGGGGTTACTGTGGGGATACCCATTGCATTGGCTTTGGTAACTGGTATCCCGTTCATGCTAGCGCATACTGTTAGCAACACGGTCTTCTTCGGCTTCGGTTTCAAGCCCCTCGTAGCCGCGATAAAAAAGGTGAATATGAATGAATGAGAACACGTACAAGCTCGCAGCCATCGTGCTACTCTGCACAACAATAGCAGCAGGTGCACTGGCATTAAACTATCAATACAAGTACACTCAGCTAGAAACTGATTACCAACTATTAACAGACGAAATTGGAGATTACGCGATACAGGTTGACCTGATGATCGATTACGGTGATGGTACAGTTGAGTGGTATAACGATACATGGATACAGATCGGCGCGAATCTCTGGGACTTGACTTTGGAGAACTGTGATGTAGAGTATGAAATGTATAATTTTGGAGTCTTTATCACCTCAATTAATGGTGTAGAGGCTGATGACAGTCACTACTGGGGATGGTCATACATAGAGGAAGGCGCATGGGCTATGGGGATGGTGGGCGCGGACCAGTATAACCTCCACGATGGCTATATCGTGGGTTGGATTTATACGGGCTTTTAGAGTAGAACTATTATGGAACAGCTTAGGCTCCTCGATGGTCTCGTTGAGAAGACAGCACCCGGTAGGACTCCTGATTATACAAAGGCGCATCTTCTCTACGCATTGATCCTTCTTGGGAGGCAGCGAATTGGACGAAAACAATTAGCACAGGAGCTTCGTCTGGGTGAAGGAACCATCAGGACACTACTAAGCAGACTTCAGGACGAGAAACTGATTGAGATCACAAGACCCGGTGCAACCCTAAGTCGCCAAGGTGAAGCCTATCTGGAGAGAATCAACAAAGTGATGAGATGGATCACTATTCCTCGTACAGAAGCTACTGTTGATGCTGTTAATTGGGGTGTTCTGGTCCGTGGTGTCGCTGATCGTGTCCGTTATGGTGTGGAGCAACGTGATCAAGCCTTGATTCATGGGGCAACTGGGGCGTCTACTCTTGTTTTTGTTGATGGTTGCTGGGCTTTTCCCGGTCTCGGTGACGAGGTAGATGACGTTATCATCGATAGATTAGAAAGCCTTGAGCCTGTTGATGGTGACGCAGCGATAATTGGAACAAGTGGTGATAGTTTTACTGCTACTCTGGGTGCTCTTGCTGCGGCTATCGATTTGATTGGTTAGCCTTCTGGCTCTGTGTCTTTTACGAATACTATCATCATTATGCCTAGTAGTACTAGGGTTCCTGATAATATGAGCCAAGGTAGTTGGTTGTTAATTCTATAGACGTAGCCGCTGAGAAGTGTCCCAACTGTGATGCTCATCATGGCGAATATTCCAGTAGCCCATGCTCCGCCTGTGACCCAGATTCCCGCTCCTCCTAGCGCTGCTATCATTCTTCCACGTTTGTCTGGTGGCGTCATATCTATGAACATGGTTTGAAAGACTGGGTTGATGAATGTGTTCGGTATCGTTGAGGCGGCAAGAAGTATAGCTACATGTATGAAGGTGGTAGCTCGTAGATACAGGAAACAGGGTATGCCACAAGCTATGAGACAGATCCCCGCTACCCAGCGTTTATTGAACCTATCAACAATCTTACCCGCAGGGAAGCTCAACAAGACATTGATGCTCCCATTAATCAGACTCAGAGTGCCCCATTGCCATGTATTCAAACCGATAATCTCTGTTGCCCTGATTATCCAGAACGGACTTACCATGCTAACAACAAACGTCGTAGCCATAACCAGCAAACTATACCTAATGAGAGAACTAGATGCACCTCTAACAGTCCGAATCATGTCCTTGTAAGACTCCCAAACGAGACCCGGAACACGAGCAACAGTGATATTCAAACCGGGACCAGAGACTTCACGCACCTCCTTCAAGTACTTGAGGCGAAGCGTAGCAACTAAGAGAGCTGCGAAGAACCCTGCACCGTATAATCCTTTGATGGCTGTTTTAATGCCGATCTGGTCTATGAGCCATCCTCCTATCAACGGTGATGCTACTCCAAAGGCTCCCGGGATGGCCATCGTCGCTGCGAAGCCAATGCCTCGTTTATCTGCGGGTATACTGTCTGCCATGAGTGCTTGCATGGCTGGAATATAGAAGGTGACAAGGCTCTGCATGAACATACCAACCGCGACCCATAACCAGCTCTCTGTGAAGACGAAAATGAGGAACGTAAAAGCATAAACATATGTCATGTACGCCATCACTTTGATTCTCCCCTGATAGTCCGCGATGTAGCCGCCAAGAGGATACAAGAGCATTGATGCCAGATTTCCTACAGCCATAACTTGTCCTATGGTCTCGTATTCTCCGCCGAGCGCCATTACGTAGAGGCTGAGATATGGCCAAATAATGTCGATACTAATACGCCACAAGCTACTACATACTGTGAGTACCAGTACATTGCCTCGCATTATCTCCCTTATCTCGGAAATCACGTTTTGTCACGTTTAGGAAAGGCTCGATGTCTTTAAACCCGCCGGACTGAAATAGAGTACATGTATCACTTTGGCTATGGTTCAAACTTGAATCAAGAGTTTCTACAACAGTATCTACCCAGTGCACGTTTCGTAATGAAGGCATATCTCCCAAACTATGAGGTACAGTTCAGGTTCTGGAGCAAGAAACGACAGGGCGGTATCAGTAGTATAATCGAGAAACCCGGTGGATTGGTACATGGGGTCATCTACGATTGTGATGAAGCCGAGATTAAGGAACTTGATATCCTTGAGAGTGTTCCACAGGGACTTTACAAACGCGAAGTGTTTAAGGTGTTAGGTGAGGACAAGAATTGGCATGATGCTGACCTTTACAGGGTGGCTAATCCGAAGGGGCCCTTCACGCCTGCAAAAGGGTATGTGGAACTTATGTTGACTGGGGCAAAGAAACATGGGCTTGATCCTGAGTATATCAAGGTGATTGAGGCTATCTATGCACGATCACTATAGTGAATAGACTACCTCTCCATCAATAATTGTCTTCAAGACCTTTGCTTCTAGTATTTCCTCATGTGGTAACGTAGTGATGTCTCGGTCCAGTACCACGAAGTCAGCGAATTTCCCAACCTCAATAGAGCCCTTAGTGTCCTCTGTTCCTTCTAGGTATGCAGCGTTCCACGTGTATGCCCTGATAGCGTCAATTATTGGGATGGCCTCGTCTTTACATAGATATTTACCGCTTCTACTTTTCCTCGCGACACAGCCATAGATACCAGTTAAAGCGTAGCTTGAGCCAAATCCATCACTGTTTCCAGCAGCAATTATGCCGTGGTCTCGGAAACTCTTCATCGGGTAATAGCCGCATAGTCTGTCTGGTCCAAGTGCCGCGATGTGGCTGTCTCCGATGGGGTAACAGAAACCGATACTGGCGCTGATGTTGACTCCAAGCTCTTTGAATCGTTTTAGTTGACGGGGAAGAACATAACCTGCATGTTCTATTCTGTGTCTGTGGTCTTTCCATGGCTTGACCTTGAGAGCTTCCTCGATGGCGTCTAATGAGAGATCGATGGCTCTGTCTCCTATCGCGTGAATACATACCTGTATCCCAGCCACATGGCACCGTGTTACCTCATCTACAAGTTCCTCACGTGTACACCTGATGATACCATTATTACCCGGATCATTGGCGTAATCCTCATACAAGGCAGCTGTGAGACTACCCATAGCACCATCAGTGCCCACCTTGACACTAACCACCCTCAGCCTGTCACTCCACTTGAAGGGTGTACGTAAGCCTTGTCTTGCTAGATCGCTTGTGGCGTATCCTTTGTAGGGTGTCATGCCATCCAGCATCAGGCCGATTCTGATATTGAGTTTCTTCTCGTGGTCTAGTTTCTGGTAGGCTAATGCCTGTGGGGCTTTGATGTGAGCCTCATGGATACTTGTTAATCCCCAGCTAAGATACATTTCTTCTAGTGTAGGCCAGTTTTTGGCAAGTTCCTCCACTTCCTCTTCTGGTGTAAGTTTGGGAAAGAGTCCTCTAACCATGTCCATGGCTGCGAGTTCATCTAGTCTACCTGTTGGCACACCATTATCGTCTCTTTCAATGTTGCCACCCGGAGGCTGTGGGGTGTCCTTGTTTATCCCTGCGAGTTCAAGCGCCATGGTGTTGGCTACGGCGTTGTGTCCTCCTGCTCTTCCAAGATAGATAGGGTGCTTCGTTGATGCCTTGTCCAAGTCGTGGCGGTTGGGGAATCGTTTGTCGCTCCACTGGGACTCGTCAAACCATGATCCTATTACCCATTCGCCGGGTTTCTTTGAGGCTGCTTTTGCGTTTAGTCCTTTGATTACTTCTTCTAGGCTTTTTATTGATGCGCAGTTGACCCAGTCTAGCTGGAGTCCTTTCCTGATGCAGTGCTCATGTGTGTCTATGAACCCGGGGAGCAGAAGGTTTCCCTTTAAATCAATTTTCTCTGTATCCTCATGGGAGAGTTTAAGCACCTCTTTGCTTGTTCCCACCTTGATTATTTTTCCATCTCGGATGGCTACGGCTTCCGCCTCTGTGCCATCCTTGTCTACTGTGTATACTTTCCCGTTGTAGAAAATCATGTCAGCGCCAAACCGTTTTTCCAAAACAAGACACCCAAGAATCGAGTGTTCTCAAACTATATAATACTCGCCTCCATAGAATCTTGATCAAATGAGCGACTGGATCGTTACAGTATTCCTTGGAGATAGTCTTACCACAGGGTTCCAGCAGGGACCGGGGTATTATCCGCCACGGTATTATCCCTTCACTAACATGCTAGAGTCTGCTCTGAGACGTCAATTGACTGCACTGGGTTCTGGTAAGGACTTGGTGGTTGTTAATCAGGGAATGGACGGTGATAGTACCTTTGAGATGCTTAATCGGTTCACAAGTAGCGTTGAAACAGAGAATCCGGACTTGGTGCTTATCTGGGGTGGAATTAATGACCTTTCTTCGAGGCATCCTCCAGAGGATGTTTTCCCGAATCTTGTTGATCTCATAGAGCGTACTAAAGCCATAAACGCGGTACCTATTTTATTGAATGTGGCTCCTGTGGTGGGGACGCATTTTAATGAGACCGTATTGGGGCTTAACAAGCTCACTGAAAAGTACTGTAACGAGCATGATGTCAATTATGTTGATGTTTTCTCGTTGCTTGTGGATGATGAGGGTAAGCTTGCTGAGGAGTTTTCTAATGATGGGGTTCATCTGAGCGTCAAGGCGTATCAGAAGCTGATACCTGTTTTGTTCCACGCGATAATGGCTTTAATATCAGACCTCATCTGATTCGCGTAGCATTTATAACGAACCTCAGTATATCGGTGGTGAGGCTTGGAATTGACCAAGAAAAGACGCAGCGGAGGACGTAGCAAGGGAGGGAAAGGGCGATCCGGCATGGTCCAATGCAGCTATTGCGGCGCCCAAGTCCCAAGAGACAAGGCGAAACGCCAGACAAAATACACGAGTCTTGTTGACTCAAGAATATTAAAAGAACTTCGTGATCAGGGTGCGAGTATAAACCGCACCAAGACCACAAAGTACATGTGTATCAGCTGTGCTGTGCACCGCGGAAACGTGAAAATCCGGAGCAAGGAAGACAGAAAATATGTCCCTAGGCGCCGGAGACCAAAAAGAAGATAATTTTATCTTTTTTCAATTTCTTTTTTAAAATAAGTTGTTCTCTGAACTACAGTGACTAGTGCTAATACAGCTAGAATGATTACTCCATAGTTTAGCAGATTTGGATACCAGAAGGAAACAATGCTGCATATGCTCAGGAATGTCATGCGCTCAGCGCGTTCAGCAAATCCAACTCCAGCCATATTAACGCCCTCCATCTCCGCGCGTGCACGCGTGTAACTAACAAGCATAGACGCGAACAAGGTGACCAATCCAATTAATTGATTACATAAACCAGCTGCAATAATCCCAGTATAGATCACTGCATCACTGTAACGGTCTACAACGCTATCAAAGAAACCCCCGAACCGCGTCACCTTTCCAGTACTACGTGCGAGAACCCCATCAATAGCGTCTACCAGACCAGAGACGATTATGAGAACCCCCGCATAGATCAAGAAAACCCTATTTCTAGGCGCCAAGAAAAACAAGTAACCTGTTAAAGTTGCTAGTACTCCTCCTAGGATGGTTAGCATATTGGGCGTTATGCCTAGTTTTCCTAGGGGGGCTACCGCTGACTTGACTGTTACCTCGAACTGTTTTTTGAGCTTGCTTGAGACCAATTTCTGGGGAAAAGAAGTGAAGCTTCGGTAAAAGCTTATCCCAGATGTTCAGCGATCCCCTCTGCCGCCACGAGTCCAGTGGCGGCTGCTCCTACTATCCCCCTGCTCACTCCTGCGCCGTCCCCTGCTACGTATAGGTTTGGTATTCGTGTTCGGAGGTGTTTGTCGGTGGCTATTCGCATTGCGTAGAACTTGATTTCTGGTCCATAGATTAGCGTGCTATCGCTGTTGATTCCGGGCATTACCTTGTCCAGCATCTCCAAGCCTTCTGTGAGGTCTGTGATTATCCTTTGAGGGAAAGCCATGGTGAGGTCTCCCGGTGTTACGTCTCTGAGAGTAGGTGTTACGTGGCTTCTGTCTATGCGCTCCCATGTGCTTCTCTGATGTTTGCGCAGGTCTCCGAGGCGTTGTAGTATTGGTTTGTGTCCTCCTAGCGTGTTTGCGAGCTGAGCTATCCTGTGTCCGTATACTGTTGTGTTTTCCAGTGGCTGTGTTAATCTCATGCGTGTGAGTAGTGCGAAGTTGGTGTTTCTGCTCTTGGTGTCCCTCATGCTGTGTCCGTTTGCTCCGAATAGTCCATCTCCATAGGGTTCTCTGACTACGAAGCCTGCGGGGCATACGCAGAATGTTCGTACAAAGTCGTCGTAGCTTGGGGTGTACATGTGGAATTTGGGGTCCCAGCATCCGTAGCCGTGGATTACCTCATCCATTACCTCGTTAGGTACCTCTACTCTTACTCCGACGTCTATGGGATTGTACTTCATGGGTACGTTGTTCTTGTTCATCTGGTCTATGAGCCACTGGCTTCCTATCCTACCGGGGGCTAGGAGTACTGCATCCGCGGGGAATGTCTCATCATCATTAACAATACCCGATACTTTTCCATCTTTTACTATGATGTCATTGGCACTTGTCATGAGCCTGATATCGACGCCGTTGTCCTCTAATTGTTTCTGCATCCGCGCCATAACGTCTGGCAGATAATCGGAGCCAATGTGGTTCTGCTCTATCTTAACAAACTTGATACCGGCTTTACTTGCCTCTGTCTCCAGTTTCTTCAAACCTTCTTCGTCGCTGTGCGCCATTTCGACGCCTAGTTGTGTGAAGCTGTCTCTGATTTGGTATGTGAGTCTCCATGCTTCCTCTGGGGTCATGAACTCTGTGAGGTCTCCTCCGATTCGTGGATGGAAATTGAGTTTTCCGTCGCTATGGAGTCCACTGCCTCCTACAAAGTTTCTTTTTTCGAGAATTGTGATGTTGTATTTCTGGCTGAGTCTATGTGCTGCCCATAATCCGGCTGGGCCGGCTCCGACGATAACGATCTTGCTCAAGGGTTACCGTTGTTATTGCTCCTCGTCTTTCCTTTTAGGAGTATCGATTCATTGGTCGGTATCTTTGGTACTGATTAACCGGGATTCTGGTATAGATCATGATCAGAAAGAAGCGTTTCTGGGGCGTCATCTGTGATTAGAGCTTGTTTTGGGGCTGGGATCGGTTGCCCCCCTCCCCCTATGGTGGAGGTTTAAGCAATCGCCTGTATCCCTGCATGTCCCAGTAGATGAGCAGCATCACAGGAAACATGATCACCAAGACATACATCATCACAGCGTCAAGCGTGACACTCAAGAGAAACCAGATCACCGCTAACGAGAAAATAAAGTATAATCCAAGTTGTCTAATCCTGCGTGATATTGTCTGTCTGAGCGTATCAGGTGGGAATAGATCAATCCAGATATTATCAGTAACCTCTACTCCAAGTTCTTCATAGAGTTCCAGTAGCTTGGTACCCCAGTAAATATATCCCCCTGTCTTTTTCCCATGCAGCGCCTGAGTAATTGTGAAGTTTACATGGACGTTTTCATCAAAGCCAGAAAACCCTACGTGTATATTCTTGGGTAGGCTATCCGTTGGTCCCGTATGATATTGTAAGACTTCAGCGCTATAGTATGCTTCAAGTTCTGTGGGTGGGTTTTCTTTTGTTACATTGCAGCCGTTGAAACGGAGCCATATATTGATGGTCTCATAAACCTCTTCAACGGTGCCTTGGCGTACTATTATACTCTGTGTGTATGGGGATGTTCTTGTGAACACGTGTCTCAGTATTTGTTATTGTAAGGTGAAATAAATTCATCTTTTGGATAGGTCTCTGGGTTGCGTCGCTCCATAAATTTTGCGTCTTTTTGTTAAAAACTTCTTAAATATTCGTATGTAATGTGCTATGCGTGTAACACTTCCTTTGGTGTATTAATTTGAAAGATAGTATGATGGTTGATAGCCCCCTAGGATTGGGGAAAATCGAGGTACTCAAATCCTCAGATATGTTCAACGGAAACCCGGAACCCAGAAGGGGAAAAGTAAGAGATGTCTATGATATGGGCGATCACATGTTTATCGTCACAACAGACAGAATCAGCGCATTTGACGTGGTCTACCCTACACTGATACCCCACAAAGGTCCAAGCCTCCACGCCCTTAGCCTATTCTGGTTCAAAGAGACAGAGGATATAATCAAAAATCACCTGCTTGAGGTCGTTGATGAACGCACAGTCAAGGTTGTCAAAGCGAAACGAGTTGACGTCGAATGGGTATGCAGAGCTTATCTCTATGGTTCAGCTTGGAGAGCCTACAACAAGGGTGCAAGAACAATCAGCGGTGTTGATCTGCCTGATGGTTTAGTGATGGCTGAGGAGCTGCCTGAAGTTATTCTGACTCCAACCACCAAGGAAGACTCAGGACACGACATGGAGATCAGTAAAGCCGAGGCAATCGAGCGAGGGCTCAGCACCAAGGACGAGTGGGAGTTACTAGAAGAAGCCACGTTCAAGCTATTCGAGCGATACCAAAAAGTCTCCAAGAAACATGGCTTGATCATACCTGACTTCAAACTAGAGTTCGGTACTGTAGGCGACGAGTACATCCAGATCGATGAACCTCCAACCCACGACAGTGCAAGATACTGGGCAGAACAGTTCTATGAACCCGGTAAACCACAGGAAGCCACATGTCTGGACAAGGAGTTCCTAAGAAGCTACCTACGAAACATCGGATACATGGGTGACGGGCCACCGCCAACCATCCCAGCTCCTGTTGTACGTGAGGTAAGCAAACGCTGTATAGCATCATACAAGGTGCTCAGCGGACAAGCAAAGCTAGAAGACTTCAACCTCAAGACAATAGATCAGGTAATGGAGGAGCTATAGTGGAGCTTCGGGAAAAATGCGGCGTATTCGGCATCTATAGCCCGGATGAGCAGATTTTCCCGTACCTATACTGGGGCATGCTCGCCCAGAACCACCGTGGACACCAGAGCCACGGCTTCGCAACATACAATAATGGCTTAGAGTTCTACACTGAACTCGGGCTCATTCCACCAATCAAGGAACCCGGAAAAGAGAGCCGAGTCAAACAACTCCCTGGAAACATCGGGATCGCGAACGTCAGGTACACTACCAGCGGTAGCAACGAGTACGCTGCATTATGCTATGACGCCATGCCTATACTGAGTGTCGGTGAGTCACGTAGCCTCGTACTTAGCTTCAACGGCAACATCGTCAACGTCAGAGAACTCCAAGAAAAAGTAGGAGTAAACAAGGACACATCAGACAGCCACGCCCTAGCAGCCCTCATAGTCAAAAAACTAGAAGAAACAGGAAGCCTACCAAAGGCGGTCACCGAGCTAATGCAGGTTGTTGATGGAGCCTACAGCATCACAAGCATCCTAGACGACGGCACATTATTCGCATTCAAAGACCCTTGGGGCATCAAACCCCTCTGTTATGGGTTTAGTGACGGAAAATATGCGTTTAGCAGCGAGAGCACAGGCTTAGCCATCAATGGCATCGAGTGGCAGCGTGAACTTAGACCTGGTGAGTTGTTGGTTGTTAAGGATGGGATGATGTCTCAGGTTCAAGCATTTCCTAGTAAGGAGCAGGCTTTCTGTGCCTTTGAGTATGCTTACTTTAGCAGACCAGATAGCAGATTCAATGGAAAATACGTCTATGAGGTACGCCGAGACCTTGGAGCAGCATTAGCCCGAATATACAAGGATAAGGTTGATCGCTGTGATGTGGTTGTCTGTCTGCCTGAGAGTGCTAACGATGCTGCTTATGGGTTCCATGAGGCGTCTGGGCTTAGATGGGAGATGGCGTTAAGACGTCACAGATATGTTTCTCAGCGTGCTTTCATCACTGATGGCGTAGACCGTCAAAGCGTCATATATCGTAAACTCAACATTTTGGCGCCTAAGATTGTGGGTAAGCGTATCGCTGTGGTTGATGACAGCATCGTCAGAGGCGACACGATGCGTGGAAACATCAAACGCCTCAGAGACGCAGGTGCCCGAGAAGTCCACTTATTCATCAGTTATCCAAAGATCATTGGACCCTGCTTCTACGGAATCGACATGAGTACCTACAGCGAACTAATAGGTGCAAGGATGAACTCAGAGGAGATGGCGGAAGAGCTTGGCGCAGACAGTGTCAACTATATGCCAATTGATGAGTACATCAAAGAGACTGGCATGAGGCGAGATCAGCTGTGTATCGGCTGTATATCCAACAAGTACCCGACTCCTACAGCTGACAACATTGCATCCGATATACGTGAAGAACTCGCCAAGGGCGGCGAAGAGAAAGGCAGAGCCTACGAGTAGTCCCTATTTTTCAGCTTCTATTTTGAATATTGATAATGTTAGCAGTATCAGTGCTGAGAATCCAGCGATCTCTGGGCTTACTCTATATGGTCTTACTTGTGTATCTGATTTCTCGCTGTAGATTATCTCGTAACCTGTTTCAGTCTCCTCTAAGAACATGAGGTGTGTCTTTGTTGGGTCTAGGTTGCTTGCTGGTACCAGTATCTCTAGTTCCGCTACTGATCCCTTAGAGTAGAGTGGGGTCATCTCTATGGTCTCTGTCTTGAGTATTCTGTCAACCTTTACAGTTGATACTTGTCTGTTCTCGTAGGGGTGAGTTTCTATTATTCTGCCTTCTATTATGAGGTCGGCTGTTTCCCATCTTTTCTCGTTCGGTGTGATGGCTGTACATGTGGCTGGTGTTACCAGTATCAAAAACATTAAGACCTGTATCCAACGCGTCTTGTCACTGGGTCTCATATTATTGTTTGACACCACAGTGGGCAATTTAATAAGACCGTCACCCGATAAACTCAACATGGCAAACGTATCAATTATAATCGGCAGCACATCAGACCAAGAACTAGGCGACAAAGCAAAACAGCTGTCTCTTATACACATCTGACGCTGCCGACGAATTAGACGGTGTAGATCTCGGTGGTCGCCGTATC
>CALGBN010000401.1 GCA_937877765.1 Candidatus Bathyarchaeota archaeon
TTTTCAAGCAGAAGACGGCATACGAGATGTAGAGAGGTCTCGTGGGCTCGGAGATGTGTATAAGAGACAGACGTTGTCCGCTGTCTCGAGGGCGTCACTATATCTGAAGTTGATCTCTTGTTGTCCTTCGGCTACCTCGTGATGTACTCTGTCTATTTGGAATCCCGCTGCCTCTAGACACATCAATGTCTCAAGTTTCACGTCCTCTGTGGGATCCAGTGGTGGTGCATCAAAGTATCCTCCCTTACCAAATGGAACTACCTTGCCCGCGTTATCAGTTACATACATGTATTCTAGCTCTGGACCAGTATTGAACCCATAGCCCTTTTTCTCAAGATCATCAACCGTCCTCTTCAACAAGCCACGAGGGTCACCTGCGAAGGCTGTTCCGTCTGGGTTGCTGACATAGCAGAACATCAATGCTATGCCGGGTGTCTCCCACATGGGGACTTGGAATGTTGTGGGGTCTGGGTGTAGGTTTAAGTCGCTTCGGTTTACGTCGGCGAATCCGGGTATGCTGCTGCCGTCGAATGCTGTGCCGTTTTCGAGGCTGTCTCTTATTTGGTATTCTGGGATGAGCATTGCTCTTGGTGCGCCGTGGGGATCAATGACGATGAGTCTGACGTATTTTATGTCGTGTCCTTTGACCTTGTCCATTATTGTTTTTACGGATTCTCCGTTTGTTAATTCACTGGAAACCATAATATCCCTCCCATCACTTATTCACAAATATATATCTTACGCCTCTAGAGCTAAACAAATGTATAGTATAAAGCCTCAATACCTGCCATGCGTTCACCGAACTTAACATAAACATATAAATTTTCGCGAAAAAACCGACGAAACACGCGACTTTGTCCAAAACAAGTGTGCGGGGGAGCGCTAACGTATACCAAAACATCTAAAAACTATACGTGTAAGAACCATAGAGATAAGTTCTTATACAAGTGTTTAGCATTTTATCAAATTAATATACAATAGTGATTAAAATGTTTACACTAGACGAGATAGATAAAAAACTACTAGCCGAACTTCTCATCAACTCCAACAGGAGTAGCAGAGAGATAGCAAAAGCCATTGGGGTATCAGCTGCCACAGTGATAAACCATGTACAGCGCCTGGAATCCGCAGGGGTTATCACAGACTACACTGTTATGCTGGACTTTGAACGTCTCGGCTTCGAGTTAACAGTAATCATGGAGATAACGGTTAGCCGTGGAAAACTCATAGAGACTCAAAAAGAGATAGCCAAGCTTCCCTATGTTTGTGCTGTTTATGATGTGACTGGTGAGATCGACAGCGTGGTTGTCGCCAAGTTCAGGAACAGACGTGAACTCAGCGAGTTCCCAAAAGACCTACTTGGCATGGAATATGTGGAGCGTACAAACACTCATGTCGTCCTGAATACCATCAAGGAAGATTTCAGGATGATAAATAACCTCTAGCGAGGTTACTTTTTCCTCAGAGCCATACCGGGCAGTTTCCCGGTGTGGTCGTTTTTCTCTATTACTAGTTCTCCATTCACGATAACATATGGTATTCCAGCCGCGTATCGCTGTGGATCAGTGAATGTCGCCACATCCTCAACCTTCTCAGGGTCAAACACGGTGATGTCCGCCTTCAAGCCTTTCTTGATGAGTCCTCTGTCTTTGAACCCAAGTTTCTGGGCTGGTGCACCAGTCATCTTACGTACTGCCTCCTGTAATGTTAGAACCCCTTCTCTGACATAGTATCCGATTACTCTGGGGAATGTCCCGTAGAGTCTTGGGTGGGGTACGTTGTTCGCCCAGATACCGCTGGGGGCTATCGCTGAGCCGTCGCTTCCCACCATCATGTAGGGGCTCTGCATCACCCTGCGTACATCGTCCTCGTTCATTCCGAACATGACGCTGGGTACCTGTGTGTTCTCCATTTCCAGTAGGTCAAAATAGGCTGTTATTGGTTCCTTGCCCATCATCTCGGCTACTTGTTGGAGGTTTTTACCGTTATACTGTGGATGATGTTTGGCGTTTGTGACCAGTATCTCGTCCCAGTGGTAACTGCTTCTCATGTCTTCTGCCATTTTTTTACGCATAGTCGGGTCACCCAGATACTCCAAGAGCTTAGATGCTCCACCTTCCTGACTCCAGTGTGGAAGCAAAGCAGCTAATCCCGTGCTAGAAGCAATATACGGATACTGATCAAAGGTAACCTCCACACCCTCGTCCCTGTATTTCTTTACAAGTGCGAGGCTTTCCTTAGTTCTTCCCCAGTTGTTTCTTCCGCTTGCCTTGAAGTGGGCTATCTGCACACGTGTTCCGCTGTCTCTGCCTATCTCGCAGGCTTCGGTTACTGCGTCTAGTAGTGTGTCTCCTTCTCCTCTGATGTGGCTGAAGTATACGCCGTCAAACTCTGATACTACCTTGGCGAGTTCAGTAATCTCAGGCTGTTTACCGTAGACGCTAGGCGGATAGATGAGTCCTGTGCTCATACCCCATGCACCCTCCTTCATGGTTTCACGCACCAAGTTGCGCATATCGTCTAGCTCAGAGTTGGAAGGCTCCCTGTTCTCGTACCCCATAATATTCATGCGTACTGTGCCATGTCCCACCACGGGAGCAATATTGACAGCCGAGCCTTGTCGATCAATCCGCTCCATGTACCTTTTCATGCTGCTCCAGTTAAACTCAAAATCATCTGGTACACGGTTCCTGTTGTACTTGTTACGGTACTCCTTGACCCAAGTGTTCATGGGTGCAGCCGAGTTTCCGCATTGACCGATTACCTCTGTGGTGACGCCTTGTCTGACCTTGCTCTGCGCCATTGGATCAATCAGTATAGGTAAGTCGCTGTGACTGTGAATATCGATGAAACCCGGAGCAACAATATGCCCAGACGCATCAATAACCTTCTCACCATCATCAACCTTACCGAGTTCTGCTATCTTGCCTTCCTTAACCCCGATATCAGCGTAAAACCATGGATTTCCTGTGCCGTCCAGCACCCGTCCATTCTTGATTACAATATCATAACCCAAACCAATTCACAGAAAATGAATACGACTAGGGGGATAAAGAGTTTAAGAGAGGGTTTTACGGAGAACCCTACCCGGGTACTTGTCTGTGTATGCTCCTTTCTCGATGATAGGCACACCATTCACAAGTACGTACATGATTCCCTCCGAGTACTGATGAGGTTCAGTAAACGTAGCCTTATCCACTATTTTCACAGGGTCAAAGACCGTAATATCCGCCTTGTATCCTTCTCTGATGAGTCCTCGATCCTGTAATCCTAGTCGTCTCGCTGGGGCGCTTGTCATTCTTCGTACTGCGTGTTGAAGCGGTAACACTCCTTCCCGTACATAGTAGCCTAGTGCCCTTGTGAATGTACCATAGTATCTTGGGTGGACTTTGCCGGGGATGCTTTCGGGTGAGACTGCTCTACCGTCACTGCCCACCATTCCAAGGTGATTACTCATTATACGTCGTACATCAGCCTCGTTTATCTCAAATAATACAATAATCACCTGTCCATTCTCCTCAAGCAACAGGTCACACATAGCGTCCAGAGGCGTCTTCTGCTGCTTTTCAGCCATCTCTTGAAGATTCAATCCCTCATACTCTGGGTTGTTTCTGGCGTGAACCACCATCAACCTGCTCCAGTCATCCATCTCCTCCACGGGATCAGCCCTTATTCTGTCTCTGATCTCCTTGGATTTGATACGTTCAAGCAGCTTGTCCATTCCTCCCTCATGCACCCATGGCGGTAGGAGAGCTGCGAGTCCAGTGCTAGAGGCTGTATAGGGGTACTGGTCGAAATCTACATCGATTCCCCGGTTCCTTGCATCAATCACAAGTTGTAGTGTTTTGTCGCTTATTCCCCAGTTCTTGGCTCCACAGACCTTGAAGTGGCTGATCTGTACTCGTACCTCTGCTTTTTCCCCGATCTCGATGGCTTCTTTGATGGCTGGGATGACTGTGGCTCCTTCTCCTCTTATGTGGCTCGCGTACAATGCATCAAAGGGTTTCAACTGCTTGGATAACTCGATGAGTTCCCATGTGTCCGCGTACTGGCTAGGCGTATAAATGAGCCCAGTACTCATGCCCCATGAGCCTTTTTTGAGATTGTCTCGTAGAAGCTCTTTCATCTGTTTTAACTCTGAGTCGCTTGGAGGTCTGTTATCGTCAAGCATCACGTTCTGACGTATAGTACCGTGTCCAGTCAAGGGTGCGATGTTCAGTGCTACTCCTTGTTCCTCTACACGTTTGATATAGGAATCCAAGTCAGTCCAATCATAAACAAAGTCTTCACTCGTCTGACTACGCGCATACTTGTTACGATAATCTTGGAGGCGTTTGTTCATTGGTGCTGCACTAGTTCCGCAGTTTCCTATGACCTCTGTTGTGACTCCTTGGGTGATCTTGCTCATACCCCTCGGGTCAATGAGTAACGGTAAGTCGCTGTGGCTATGGATGTCGATGAAGCCCGGTGCAATCATCAGTCCATCTGCGTTGATGGTTGTTTCTCCCTTGACTTCTTTACCAATGTATGTGATGGTGTCCCCTGTGACCCCGATGTCTCCGTAAAACCATGGATTACCGCTACCATCTAGAACCCTACCGTTCTTGATCCCTATCTCCGCGGACTGCATACCTGTGAGAGGGTTCATAGATTATTATGGTTTTACCGTAAGTAGATTCGCCCGTCGCCAGCCTCCACCGTAAAACTTGTACCTTGTACACCGCTTGTGACATCAGTGAGAAGTTCATCAAAGCTTAATGTAGCTCCGTTTGGCGCAGAGACCACGTACCCGTTTTCATACTCCCTGATATAGGCTCCATCAGATTCATAATAATCACCTAGGGGTTCTCCTAGTTCTACGTCGTATTCTGGGTACCACCATGCTTGTCCATGGTCTCTTGGACCAAAATCATAGGTAAAGTAGGTATTTTCGTTGAGTAGGCTCAGGGTTAGTCCTAGTCTCATCTTGGCGTGGTCCTGTATGCCTGTGTCGTCTGTGTCTACTCCATAGATGACAAGATAATCGCTGTCCGCCGCTTCCAATCCTTCGGCATATGTGGTTTGTAGTTGGTCGCCCATGAAGTTCTCCATCAAATAGCCGTCAAAATACTCGCCATAAGCATCAATGTCTGATAGGCGTGCTCCAGAGTTGAAAATAACCAATTTATTCTGTGTATTCAAGGCGACTATTGTATCGTAGATGTCTTTGGTTGCTTCCAGCCACTCCTCGTCGCTGATCTCTGGGCACCAGTACTGTTTCTTCACCACCATATCCACGATGATACCATCATGTTGAGGCTGTTCAAGCACCACGCTGTAGAATGTAGTGATGAGATCAAACCACTCAGGGTCACGTGGGTCCATAGCCCATATCTCCTCTTGGTTCCACTCCTCTGAAGCCCACCCGAAGCCACAGCGTTCACCTTCAGCGTCGTGCAGATACATGTCCTCATTGATCTCCACCGGGGTTTCCATCCCATAGTTAGCCACAGTCACCAAGAAACTCATCCAGTCAGGGTTATCCCAGACCCATGTGGTAGTCAAACCCGCTAACAGTATTACATCTGGATTGTTTTCTCTGAGCTGTTCTGCTTCCTCTGCGGTGAACCATCCAGCCATCACCAAGTCATAGGGTTTCCCACTCTCGATTAACTCCTCTTTTTTTGCTAACCAGCTAGCTATCTTGGGGTAATCTGATTCAGGTTCCGGTGGCTCTGTAGGGGTCTCGGTTGGTGTTTCAGATGGGGTCTCTGTTTCGCCTGTCTGGTCTTGTGGCACTGATGGTGTTTCTTCTTCTAATAGTATTCCACCGATCACCAACAAGGGTATCAGTACTGCGACAGCTATGAGCGCCCGTTTATTCATAAAGAGACCAATACTGGTTTTTATATAAAATATAGGAAAGAACGCTAGGTCTTGAGTCTCATAAACTTGAGCATCCTGACACGGCTTGTCGAGACATTCATCTTGTAGATCTCCACCAAGCCTTTCCGGACTAGGCTAGGTACCGCACCGCTCTCCCATGGTGTGAGATCTTTGCACATTATGTCGCCTTGGCAGACCCTGTCGTAGACTTTTTGCTCCGCTGAGCTTAGTTTTTTGTCAGACAATGTTCTCCACTGTTTTAATGATCAGTGAACGGTAAAAGAATAGTGGTTAGCCTTTGAGGTAGCCTTCAAGGTACTTGACCATGGTTTTTCCTAAGGCTTCCTCTATGGGTTTGTAGGCTTCCCGGTACCGGTTTCCGTCTCCTACTGGTATCTTTTCTCTGGGGGCGTTCACCAAGTAGATGGTTTGTCCTTTCTCAAGGGCGGCACTGGTTACTGGTTCACCTTTTTCGTTGAAGGTGGTCATCAAGTCAGGGAAAGTAGCCAGCCTCTCTCCATCCTTCTCTAAAGTCATATACTCGTTGACATAGCTTAGCTCCCACTCTTGGTCACCTTCTCTGAGGATCATCATGCCCACATCAAAGCCTCCTTTCGCCTCGATGGTTTTCTCAACTATCTCCGCCTTGCAGAATAGTTCACCTCCAAGGAAATCACTCGATGCTTGCACTCTTTTATCCGGGTCATCCCCAGCCTCCAGATACTTGTAACCGAGATCAATACCCATCTTGATGGCACCCGGGGCACCATGCATAAGAGTATAGCTTACTGGGACAGGGTCGCGTACCATAGCTATCAATGCCTTCATGTAACGTGCTTGGGCTCTGATGGCTGCACCAGTTGTCTCAAGGCTACCCCGCGAGACAACCTCACTGCCTTCCGTGACACCAACCTTAACGCTATCATACTTGGTACGTTGAAGCCCCATGCTACCCATCAAAGCAGTAGGATGAGCACGCCCATCCCCCGGAGTATCAACAACAGGCAAACCAAGAGCAGCCGCAATAACCCAGCCACCGAAACTGTTCTGACCACCGTTCTCAGCGGCTATCAAGCCGTGAAACTCTACACCCACATCTCTGAGCAGCTGTGCTGCCTTGATGAAGTGCATTGGCTTTGTGTCACCGGGTTCAGTTGGTGCACCCAATGCGGCGCTTGTTATCACCTTCCAGTCTGGATTAGCCTCCTCTGGAGCCCACAGCTCCACTTTGCCGATCTCAAGGGCTAGGTATCCGTCTCTTAGACCCGTCTCGGGCCATCCTCCTCCGCCTCCTCCAAGGATGGTTCCTCCGATGGCTAGGGCTTTTACATCATCTTTAGTGATTATCTTAGGCATAATCAATAGTAGAGGCTGATAGTTTTAGAAATATTCGACTAAAAAAGGGATAAAATGGGGGGTTTAGTACCAGGGTAGCTTGCCCTGCTCGTCCAGCTTCAGATAGCTCTCCCAGTCCTCGGTGATGTGCCCCTGGATGATCTCCAGTAACTCTTCATCGACGTGGCGGAACCTTCTCTGAGGCTCTAGGTACTCTTTCACTGGCTTCAACTCACGGGGCTTGATGTTCAGCTTGAACTCTCCGTGATCTATCTCAGCGATTGGGTACGCGCCTGTCTGGACTGCGAGTCTTCCGATCTCCACAGTCTTAGATGGGTCAAAGTACCATCCTGTGGTACATGGCTGATGTACCTGTAGGTATGCCATGCCCTCACCGTTTCTGGTGATCTCGGCTGCCTTCTGTATCTTGCGCTTGAAGTCAGGTATGTACGCTAGGCTCGCAGACGCAATGTAGGGTATCCTATGCGCCGCCATGATCATCAACATGTTCTTACGGCGCTGAGGCTTGCCCTTCCAGACACTACCCACTGGAGTGGTGCTTGTGGCTGCATACTCGGGGGTGCTTCCGCTCCTCTGGATGCCTGTGTTCATGTAGGCTTCGTTATCGTAGCATAGCCAGATGATGGATTCTCCACGCTCAGCGGCTCCGCTGATGCTTTGGAGACCAATATCATAGGTACCACCGTCACCAGCATAGCTAGTTACGTAGACCTTGTCTGCCTTGCCCTTTGCCTTCAATGCACGATAGGCGCCTGTCTCATAAGCTGCTGCCGCTGCGAAGTTGGCTAAGACCCATGGCACCCTAACTACTCCACCATAGTTGACGCCGCTACAGTTTGGCGGGTTCATTACGATAGTGTTCTCGCCCAAAGTGTTCAGTAGGGTTCTGACGATGATGCTTGCTCCACATCCTGCGCAGCCGTCGCTGCCGGGGTACATACAGCTAT
>CALGBN010000402.1 GCA_937877765.1 Candidatus Bathyarchaeota archaeon
GAAGCAATGTAATCATCGATGTTTCAACCGACGAGGCAAAACAAGCGTGGAAAGGAACATTTGATTGGTAAATCGAGAGGTTTTCGTTCAGTCCGATAATTGCGATAGCAGATACGAAAAGCCATGAAACCCAAGGCGATAGTATTGCGAGCAGCAGGGACGAATTGCGACAGGGAATCACAATACGCCCTGGAACTGGCGGGCTTTGATGCCGAGCGCATCCATATCTTTCGTGTGATGGAAAATCCCGCAATCCTGGCCGATTATCAACTCCTGATGATTCCCGGAGGATTCAGCTACGGCGACTATGTGCGAAGTGGCGCGATCTGGGCGAAGGAATGCGAGTATAGGATTGGTAAGGAGCTTACAGAGTTCGTTGATAGCGGTAAACCCGTCATAGGCATCTGTAATGGTTTCCAGCAGCTGGTCGAGCTTGGTTTCCTACCTGGATGGGAGGGAAAAAGCCTCTACCCAGAAGCAGCCCTAGGCAACAGTACCCACGGCTATCAGAACAGGTGGATACGTATGCGGTACGAGGGAAAGGGCAACTGTGGTATGATGAAAGGACTGGATGAAGGCTATGTTCTCAGTTGTCCAATTGCGCATGGAGAAGGAAGATTTATCTTACCGCCAGAGCAACGCGAGGAGCTACTCAACAAGCTGTATGATCAGGATATGATCATGTGGCGTTATGTCAGGGCAGACGGTTCTTATGCTGAGAACGATTGGCCTGAGAACCCAAATGGCGCTTACCATGATATTGCTGGTATCTGTAACCCAGAGGGTACGGTTCTTGGTTTGATGCCGCACCCTGAGCGGGCTTACTTTGGTTATCTGATGCCAGAGTGGACAAGTGAAGGTGCTCCTGTTAAGTATGGTGATGGTTATCCGTTCTTCAAGTCCATCCTGGAGTACGTGGCTCGAAAGTTCTAAACCCCCTTTATTTCAATAAACATGCAATATTATGCTAAATATGCAACCTGTTTTGCGATGATTTTTAATCATGGCTATGGGTAATGTCGGTTATGCAGGGAGTCATTGGAGTCTACAGCCATAACGACGCATCAACAAAAAGCCACTATATTCTCTACGGTGTACAGCACAGGGGACAAGAAAGCAGCGGACTAACCACCGCAGGCAATCACAGTATACGTACATGGAAAGGAAAGGGACTTGTAAGCAACGTATTTGACGAAAAATTCGCATCATTCACCCACCCAACAGACTATGTAATTATCGGCGTGGCTAGTGGCGAGAACTCAAACAATGGAATAGCTCCAGTAGAGTCCCGCGAACATGATCGTTACCACTTCAGCTTAGCCTTGGATGGTTATTTCCCGGAGAAACAGGGACCAAACGAGTATATGTTCAAAAAATCGATTTTGATGCATCTTGAGAAAGGTGATTCATTTGTGGATGCCTTCAAGGCGGCTATGAAGGAGCACCGTGACTCCTATTATTCTCTGGTGATGGCGGTCTGGGATAGACGTGAACGTAAGAGTATGTTAATTGCGGCTCGTGACGAGCGTGGTATCCGGCCTCTCTACATGGCTCAGAGTGGTGATAGCTTCTATTTTGCTTCAGAGTCCGCTCCTATTGATGTGCTTGAGAACATGGGTGAAGAGTTCACTGTACGCAAAGATGTTGTTCCGGGTAGCCTTCTGGTTGTTTGTGATGATAAAATCACTGAGGAACAGGTATTGGCGCCAAGAAGGGCTCATTGTGTCTTCGAGTGGGTGTATTTCGGTAGACCTGATAGTGTGATTGAGGGTAAGACGGTTCATGTTGTCCGTAAGCGTCTTGGTCATGGTTTGGTTGAACTTCATGAACTCAACGAGAAGTATGGTGATCATAAGGGGAATGGATTGGTGGTTATCCCAGTTCCTGATAGCGGGCGTAGTGTTTCTACGGGTGTCGCTGAAGGCCTCGGTGTCACTGCTGATGAGGGTGTCATAAAGAACGCCTACATGGGCAGGACATACATTATTGATGACCCAAAGTACCGTAAGATTGCTAGTGACCTTAAACACAATATCATCCGAAAGACCGTTGAGGGCAAAAAAGTCGTAATCACAGACGACAGCATTGTTAGGGGAACCGTAAGTGAATCAATAGCCAAGAACCTTCGTCAAGCAGGAGCTACAGAGGTTGATTTCCTCGTTAGCTATGCGCCTATTTTCTATCCATGCTTCAGTGATCCGCCTGATAAGCCATTAGCTGCTCAAGCATTTGAGGGTAAGTCAATGGAGGAGATTGGTGAGCTTGTGGCTGAGAATCTTCCCAGCATTGATGGTGTGTTGTATAATAGTGAGGATAAGATTATCTGGGCTGTTGATTTGCCAAAGGAGCATATTTGCACCTATTGTATCAGCGGATGTAATCCTTTTAGGTAAAATCTTCAACATATGCGTAGAGTATCAACTTATTCTTATGCGGTTGAACAAGTCGAGTCGATAGATTCAAATAATGTTCAATACTACTCAAGTTTTAGTGGGTGCTGATCAAGACCCAACCCTCTGTACGCCCCCAATGGGGGCTTTATTCTTCCTTTGACCACTTCTCAAGTTTCTCTAGTGCTACTGCTACCTGTGGGACCATGCCCTTGTATGGGCCTATTTGACTCTGCATCTCACTTATCAGGGCCTTGGCTTCTTTTCTTGCTTCTGGAGTTGGATCAATTACACATGTGTTGATTTTCGTAAAGGCAGCTATTCCTTCCTCTACTATGGGTCCAAACATTCGATAGTTTTCCAAGAGGTCGATGGCGTCTTGGATGCATTTTACTAGTTCCTCATTTGACAAACTGTTCACTGTATCCTGTTTATGAGGAACTCTTAAATAATGTGCGGCGTGTTCTGAGGCATCGGAGTGAAAATTTGATGGGTGAATGTTTTAATAGAATCCACGGCTTCACTTCTGAGATATACTAGATTTTTTTCTTCCAGACGGAGGTGCATTGTTTTTGGCTGAGATAGCCGTAACCAGAGAGCTGGTAAAGGAGTTAGCCAAGGCAGCGCGTCTCGTTTTATCTGAGGAAGAGACAGACAAGTACACTCAGCAGTTATCTGTAATACTCGATGCCTTTAAGGAACTTGATGAGGTTCCCACTGATGGTGTTGAGCCAAGTTACCATCCAATAGAGATCAAAGACAGTCTACGAGAAGACAAGCCAGAAAAATGGGAATGGGATCCACTGGCTAACGTCAAGGACCATGAAGGCAAGTACATAAGGGGGCCACGTATCAAGTGAATTCCCTGAAGAGAGCCAAGGAGCTTGACCAAGAGTATCACTTCATGAACGCATTCGCTGATTCACTGGACTCAGGTGAAGGTAGACTCAAGGGCTACACTGTCTCGGTTAAGGACAACGTATGCGTCAAAGGCGTACAATCCACAGCTGGAAGCAAGGTGCTTGAAGGCTATGTTCCGCCCTTTGATGCCACTGTTATCGCTAAATGCAGGGCAGAAGGAGCAAGCATCCTAGGTAAGACCACTCAGGACGAGTTTGGCTTCGGTACATTCAACGTAAACACGCCATTCAACAAGCCGCTGAACCCCCATGACCCAGAGAGGAGTACTGGTGGCAGTAGCGGAGGAGCGGCCTGCATCACAGCGGTTGCTGATTTCCCGCACCTAGCTATTAGCGAGAGTACTGGAGGGAGTATCAGTTGCCCTGCTTCATGGTGTGGGGTCGTAGGGGTTACTCCAACTTATGGTAGGGTTAGCCGGTGGGGTTTGATTGACTACGCGAACAGCCTTGATAAGATCGGTGTAATGGGTAAAACCGTCAAGGAAGCAGCGTTGCTACTCAGTGTCATCAGTGGACCTGACAAATATGATAGCACAGTGCTTGATACGCCTGTTCCAGACTATACAGAGCTAGAATCAGTCGAAGAGCTCAAGGTAGGCGTACCCAAGGAATATTATGGTGAGGGAATAAACTCAGATGTCGAGAAGACCATCTGGAGTACACTCAAGAAGCTTGAATCAAAGGGTGCAAAACTCATTGATGTTAGTCTGCCTCACACAAAGTACGCGCTAAGCAGCTACTATATCATCGCAATGGCTGAGGCGTCAACAAATCTATCAAAGTTCAGTGGATTACGTTACGGATTACAGGAGCACATTGAAGGCGACTTTAACCAATACTTCAGCAAGATCAGAACCCTTGGCTTTGGAGACGAGAGCAAGCGACGTGTGATGCTTGGTACATTCACAAGGATGGCTGGTTACCGAGACGCTTACTACTTGAAAGCATTGAAGGTCAGGACCAAGGTTATCGAGGACTTCAAACACGCGTTTGAGGCTGTTGATGTCTTAGCCGCGCCCACGATGCCTGTTGTTGCGCCACGGTTTGATGAGATCGAGGAACTGGAGCCTATCCAGCATTATATGATGGATATCTTGACTGTTGCACCTAACCTCGCAGGGATACCCATGGTCTCAGTACCATGTGGGACATCAGAGGACATGCCCGTTGGGCTTCACTTGATGGCTGATCACCTACAAGAACATACGATGCTTAGGGCAGCGTGGGAGGTAGAAAACCTGTGAAGGCAACCATAGGACTAGAGATACATGTACAGCTAAACACAGAGAGCAAGCTCTTCTGCAGCTGTACTACGGAAATTGATGATCTTGAGCCAAACACAGCGGTATGCCCAATCTGTCTAGGATATCCCGGTAGCAAACCAAAGCTCAACAGGAAAGCCGTTGAACATGGAATAACCATAGGGATAGCTCTAGAGAGCAGAATCAAGCCTGTTATCAGGTTCAGCAGGAAGAACTATTTCTACCCTGATATGTCGAAAAACTATCAGATCACACAGTACGAGGTGCCCCTCGCTGAGGGAGGCTACCTGATGGTGGGAGACCACAGGGTAGGCATTACACGTGTACACATTGAGGAAGATCCAGCTAAACTAGTTCACGTAGGCGGTGGAATCACTAATGCTCGTGAGACTCTTATCGATTATAACAGGGCTGGTGTTCCTTTGGTGGAGATTGTCACCGAGCCTGATATCGAGTCTACTGAGGAGGCGCGTGATTTCCTCAAGAAGCTGAGCCTGATCCTTGAGCATCTGAGAGTCTATGATCCAAGCGGAGAAGGCTCACTACGTGTTGACGCAAACGTCAGCATTGATGGAGGCAACCGTGTCGAGGTCAAGAACATCACCGGGTTCAGGAACGTGGAAAAAGCACTCAACTACGAGGTCGTTAGACAACGCAGCGCAGTGAATATGGGATTATCTATTGTCCGTGAGACTCGTCACTTTGACGCCGAGACAGGTGTAACAAGCACCCTCAGGCTCAAGGAGCAGGAAGAGGACTATGGGTATATCGCTGAGCCGGATTTGACCCAGATACATCTCAGTGAGGAATTGGTTGGTGGACTCAGGGCGTCTATGCCTGAGTTGCCTGATCAAAGGATACAGCGTTTGGTTGATCAGTATGGTATAACACGTTTCCAAAGCGATATCATCGTCAACACTGGGCTAAGGATGAGCATCTTCTACGAAAAATGCTGTGAACTCTATCCTGATTCAAAGACTGTAGCCAACTGGCTTGTCACCTACCTGTTGAAGAGCCTCAACTACGAAGGAATGAGCCTCGAAGAAAGCAGCGTCGCACCAGAGACATTCACAGAGCTACTCACCATGATGGACGATGGAACCATCAGTGAAAGACTAGCCAAGGAACTTATCAAAGACTACGTGAAAACAGGGAAATCACCGAGAAAGCTTGTGGAGGAGAAGAACCTCGCTTTGCTGCCTGTTGATGAACTGCGGGTGGTTGTTGGTGAGGTTGTCTCTGAGAACCAGAAGGCTGTTGATGATTACAGGTCTGGTAAGACGAAGGCGGCTGAGTATCTTATCGGTCAGGTGTTGCGCAGGGTCCGTGCGCGGGCGGCGGCTAATACTGTTAGAGAGCTTGTGTTGGAGGCGTTGAAGGGAAACTAGTTGTTTTCTTTCCCGGTCCCGGAAAGTGTTTTCTGGGTTTTCGCTTCCTTTGCTAGTGGTATCTGAAAACAGTGTATTTTGTAATATTTCTATTAATTCAATGTTTTTACATATCGAATATTGATTGAAATAGGTAAGTTTTTATATGATTTTACAGCATATTCTCAAAACATGCCTTGGTAGCTCAGTAGGTAGAGCACCTGCCTGTTAAGCAGATGGTCAGAAGTTCGAGTCTTCTCCAGGGCGCCAAATCACACCTTAATGCTATAAACCAGTTATGTGATTCTAAGACAATGAATCCAGAGGAACTCACCAAAGAAATCAAGGAGTACGCTCTGAGCCATGGAGCTGAACTCGTTGGAGTACTCTCGCCTGAATCCATCGATAGTATCCCAGAGTACTGGATCGGGTGGCAAATCAAGCAGAAATCAAAGAAAACTACAGATTATATGGACAACCCCAAGAGCATATTGATGCTCGGGTATCATGCCTTTGATGATATTCATGAGGCACAGATCGCCCACAACGGGGAGATCGAGTACCCGGTATACGAACGAATGAGACTCTATGCAAGACGAGTAATGCGCCAACTCGAAGCAAAAGGCTACAAGTGTATTGTCTACCCGTTTAATCTCAGCCAGAAAAAAATGGCTCAACTAGCCGGATTAGGCTCAATGGGCAAGAACAGCCTCATCATCAACCCAGAGTATGGTCCATGGATAAGGCTTCAAAGTATACTCACCGATGCACCATTAATACCCGATAAAGAGTACACAAAGGACCTCTGCGGTGACTGCACAAAATGTATTGATGCCTGTCCAACGAGAGCGTTATCCCCATATATTGTTGACCCAGAAAAATGTCTCATAGGAATCTCTGAGAAAGAACTAGCACAACTAATAGAACAGGATCTCCCATTCACAGACTTTAGAGACATACCTGACGAAGTATTCAAAAAATACATGCCAAGGTTTACCGAAAACAGTGTACTCATGTGCACAGAATGCCAGAAAGCCTGTCCCTATGGAAAAGAGAAAAGAGGATACTA
>CALGBN010000403.1 GCA_937877765.1 Candidatus Bathyarchaeota archaeon
GGCTAGGTTTGAGAACATTGGTGTTTGGCGTTCTTTCCACCATTCTGGTTCTGGGGTCCAAGCGGTTTCCTCCTCTTCAGGTGAAGGTGTCTCTTCTTCTGGAGGTAGATTGGTATCGTCTTCCTCTACTTGTTCAACGGTGCTATCTTCTAGTTCAGGTAGGTCTTCGTCATCAGTGGGTGGTTCTTCGCCTCCTGTTGTGGTTGTTTCTCCCGTGTCTGGTAGAGATGGTTCTCTATCTAGGACACCCATTTTCACGAAAGCTATTCCACCTACTGCAATTGCTATGATTATCACTATGATTATGTTGCGCATCGAGGAAGCCATAATTATCAATTGAGTCTAGCTGTCAAACCGTAATGAGTTTTGTCCTCGTGTACCGATGAACCTGTTCTGATAGGTGTTTTAAACCCGGGTATTGTTTTGTACTTGATTGTTTTTGGTCGTTAAGATTGGTTTACTTGGATGCGGGGACATAGCGTGGTATCATATGAGGCAGATTCAGGCACATGATGATGCTGTGTTATCTGCTGTGTATAATCGTGGTAGGGAGCGGCTTGAGAAGTTGGGGTCTGCCGCTGGTGTATCAGATGATAATCTGTATACTGATGTTGCTAGGATGCTGGATGAGGCTGACTTTGACGCTGTGGTTAACTGTCTACCCAATAGTCTTCATAGCAGTGTTTCTGTTGCTGCTCTTGACGCCGGTTTACATGTTCTCTGTGAGAAACCTATGGCTACCAGTCTCGCTGAGGCAGAAACGATGGTAAACGCCGCGAGAAAGAATAACAAGAAACTCTTGATCGGTTTGACGCGCCGGTTCCAAGGTGATTCCAAGGCAGCGAAAAAGCTTGTCTCCGAGGGAGTGCTTGGTGATGTCTATTATAGTAAGGCGGGTTGGATGAGGCGTAACGGTATTCCTGGTTGGGGTAGCTGGTTTACGCGTCGTGAGCTTGCTGGGGCTGGGCCTATCTATGATATTGGTGTGCATGCCTTGGATTTGACTTGTTGGCTTAGCGGTAACTTTGATGTTGATCAGGTATTGGCGTCTAGTTATGCTGAGTTTGGACCCGAGAAACGTGGATTTGGTGACTGGGGTACTGTTAATGAGTCTGGGTATTATGATGTTGAAGACCTTGCTTCTGCGTTGATCAAGATGAAGGGCGGCTCTACTGTGGCGTTTGAGGTTAGCTGGGCTGCAAACGTACCTAGCTCAGAGTTCAGCGTCATGGTTTTCGGTAACAAGGCTGGGCTTGATATGGGTGAGCGGATGATTCACAGTACTGATGGCGTTGAGGTGGATAAGCCCTTTGAGTTCCAGGAGACTGATTCCTACTGGGAGGAGATGAGTCACTTCATCGACTGTATCGTGAATGACCGTGACCCGGTTACTAAGCCTGATGAGATGCTGGGGCTTCAACGGATGCTGGACATGATCTTGTTGAGTGCAAGAGAGAACCGTGTCGTCAAAGCCTCCGAGGTTTAAGAGTAAAGCATATCACAAGGGTCGTGGTTGATGAGGGTGGTGAGCTGGGGGGTGGCTGTCGGTCATATGGCTGAGGAAACTCCATCCACCGAGTAGGGCTGCGACGCTGTGAGGCGTAAGGGGAGACCCTTGGCAATGGACAGAAACGATACCTTCCGTGGCATGCGATGATTCATTGAATGATGAGGTCGCTACGGAGATGGGTGAGACGACTAACCCGCAGGGTGCAAGGGCGAATAGGCGCCGATACCCTCCTACAGGGGGCGCGGGTAGCCCGCATAGCTGAATGCCGCCGAAGTACAGGAGATGGGTTACACCCAGCACACTTTTTCTATAAGATTAATACTCTGAAGTGATAGTAAATTAAAATTAGTTAATATATAATGAGCCTACATTGATACCATGAACACAAAATCATTCCTAGCCTGCACTTTTGCATTTCTATTACTAGGTTTCTTTCCCATGGCTTTCGCACAATCTGTAACAGTTACAGACTATACAAGTACCTATGAGGAGTGGGATGAATCAGATTGGTACACTGGAGTTATTGAAAATCAAGGTGACACCACTGCAGTTTTTCCAGATATCACCATCTCATACTATGATGAGGACCATTCTCTCATCCACTATACGAATACCTCAGCTGACCTTCACTATCTTGGGCCCGGTGAAAAATCTCCTTTCACCATCATAGTTGATCACATGAACTTTACTACTCTGGAGTTCGGTGTTGAGTACTCTACTATGAGTTCTTTACCATACAGGGATTTCACGATTACTGAAGTATCTCATGGCACTGATATCTGGGGTTTGAACTCCATTACCTATGATGTGAAGAACACCGGGGAAATTGACTTGAGCATGCTTACCTTATATGGTATCCATTATGATGCAAGTGGTAACTATTTGGATTACTCAGAGAGTTACACAGTAGACGAGTTGGCCTCAGGGGATACCATATCCATAGAACTTGAAATGATTCCTTTGGAGACAGCGGATTCCTATCTCATTCTAGACGTTCTTGAGACGGAGTCTGAAACAACCATTGGAGGCGGTACATCGCCACCTAGCTCAACCACTGACACCGAAACAGATTCCGATTCCGGTGGAGGAATTCCTGGGTTCCCAGTTTATGGTCTTCTTGTGGGTTTGGTTTTAGTAACCTATCTCTTCAAAAGAAAACCCATCTTGTAACAGATGGGTTACACCCAGCACACCTAGTTTGTAATTATGTTAGACTTTTTTTATTCTTCTAACAACGGATTTAATTAAATAATAATTAAGTGACGTATCTTGGTATGAAATCTTCCAAGGTTATTTTCCTCACAATATTCCTAATCTGTCTCAGCGCTGGTATTGTATCAGGGGCTAGTAGTATACCTGTGGTATCCGAAATCACTGGACCCGATCCGTCTTCAGTAAACCTCAACGACGCATCAATAACCTACACTTACACTGCAACAGTCACAGGTGGACAGGCTCCATATACTTAGCGTTGGGAGGCTAGGGGTAACGTTATCGCGGAGGGAGCCTCTGCAAGCGTGACACTTGACTCTGTTCAGATGGCGCAAGCTAGTAATGGTGCTGGTTACTGAGTTTATCTCAAAGTAACCGACGCGAACGGTAAGATGGCTAACTATGTTGAGGATGGTGAGTTGGAGACCCTTTTCATTTATGGGATATCAAATGGCGCTGTAGTCAAGCATCCAAGCGAGTTCCCTTATACACTGAGGATTGACGGAGAGGATGTTGAACCTGAGACTGGAACTGTTATTGAGACTCCAACAGAAACCGTTGAAGACGATAGCGGTGTCCGTTTCAGCGGGCTTAACGGACAGGTTGAGGTTCTTTTTTCGGGTGAGACCGAGTGGGATTTTGCTGAGTTAACAACCGCTCTCCCTGAGGGTACAAGGATCAAGACCGATGTAGATAGTTCCTGTGTGTTGTCATTCACTGATATGAGCACGTTCATATTGAAACCTGAGTCTGAGGTCATTATTAGCACAAAGAGCGAGAAAGACACCAAACTGAACCTACTCGCAGGTAATATTTGGGTCAATGTGAAGAAGATGGTGAATGATGGTTCTCTATCTGTTGAGATGAATCAGGCTATAGTCGGCGCCAAGGGAACTATGTTTGTATGTCTTGAGCAGGCTGGTTTGTCAATTCTTTACGTGATTGAAGGCACCGTTGAGTTCACTAATACTGAAACCGATGAAGTTGAAACGGTTACCGGCGGAGAAAATGTTTATGTTAAGGACGGTGAGACCAGTGAGGTGAAGCCATTCGACGTAGAAATGCAGAAAGGATACTGGACAACACTTCAACAGCAGTATAACATCCAGCAGGTTTCAGGGCTTGAGATAATTGAATCATCAGCTACTGACACTGGAACCCCATCTGGGGATGATACAGACACTGACTCTGAGTCAGATTCAAGCATGATCCCCGGTTTTTCCTTCTATTCTATAGCTGTTGGGGTAGCGGTTTTAGTCCCAATCCTTAGGAAAAAATCCGTTTAACCCCCTTTTCTGGCGCTGCTTTTAGCCTTTAATTCGTTTGAGGTCTACTTCTGCCGCGATGTAGCCGAAACCGCTCCAAGCATTCGTGGAAACCACCCGTTCAAGGAGTTCGACATACTTGTCGTAGTCTCCCCTGAACTTGTACTCGTTGGCGACACCATATCCCGTTGTGACTAGGCTTAACTGGTCTTCTTTGTCACCTATGATGTCCTCTGGCTCAAGTTCTCCTTTGAACATCTTGAGACACTCATAGCATCCTCCACTGACTGGGCAGTTCATATCGGGCTTGATGTGCCTCAGCACTTCCTTTGCTTCGTCATCGTAGCCGAGTCTCTTGAGAATTAGATAGTTCCAGTAACAAAACATGATAACGTGATCATCATTGACTCCTACATCCAGAAGGTCATCAAACGCCTTTCTTGCGTTCAACAAGTCTCCATTGAGCATGTAGCCGAGTCCAAGATGATAATACGTGTTGGTGTAGAAGGTGTACTCGGTTGTTTCTTCTGCTCCAGCTAAGCCGCTGGGTTCCATGAAGTCGGGTTTTTCCCTCATCAGGTCTACTGCTCGCTCTGAGTCCTTAATGCTGTACTCGAACATTCTGAGGCTCAGGTATCTGTGGGCTCTGTGTCTGATAAACTCTGGGTCATCTGGGAACTGTTTCAGGGCCTCTGTATAGATATGTATAGCGTCACGGTATTTCCCCATGTAAGCGTGTTGTCTGCCCAGCCAGAGGAGTTTTTCTCGGTCTTCCGGGTCTTTTTCCCACTCCTGGTAGGCTTGTTTGAATTTGACGAGTTGTTTGTTTTCTGGGTCTGGGTAGCTGACTGGGTTGTATAATGGTTCTCCGAATAGGCTGAATCCCTCTGGGGTCTCGATCTTCATGCTTCAAGCATCTATTGGACCCATTAATAAAGCTCTCATAGTTCCTTGAGCCTAGGCACAGAGACATACATCAAGCCAACGATTAACACCATTATCCCACCGAAGATACTCTGCGCAACCACGGCACCATACATCTCAGCCAAAG